>JAKPAQ010000291.1 GCA_029779385.1 Actinomycetes bacterium
GCCGTCGTTGAAGGTGATTGACGCGTTCGTGGTGATGGTTGCGCCGACCGCGCTTGGGGCCTTGTGTTGAACGTGAACTTCGATGCCGACGCTCGTTAGGCCCGGGTCGAGCTCCAACTCGTTACAGGTCGCCTGTTCGAGCCACGCAATCACTACCGGGGTGCCTAGAACCTCAAGGTCCCCACTTCCAACAGTGGCGGCCGTGTGTTCAGCGGTTACCAAATGAGTGTTGCTAGACACCGTCAACGTCATCTCCTCGTCCGTGCGCAGATCGCTCACACGCCCATCGTGGCGCGTGGGTACTGTGCATTGATGTCGGTGGCGATGTTCACCAAATAGGGAACTCCCGAAGCGAACGCCCGATCGATCGCTGGACCGATTTGGTTCGGGTCGGTGACGAACTCGCCGCCGCCGCCAAGCGCAGTAACGACCTGATCGTAGCGAGTGTTGGGTGCAAGGTCGGCGGCCACGTCGTAGCCGTATAGCAGCTGCATGGGCATCTTCTCTAGGCCCCAAGCCGAGTTGTTTCCGACGATCATCACGACCGGCAAGTTGTGACGAACGAGGGTGTCCACGTCCATCAGCGACATGCCGGCTGCGCCGTCGCCGTACAACAAAACGACCTGACTAGACGGGCGCGCAATCCGGGCGGCCATCGCTGCACCCAAGCCGGCTCCCAAGCAGCCATACGGGCCAGGATCAAGCCAGCCACCTGGTTTGGCCGGTTCGACAAACTTGCCAGCAAACGACACGAAGTCGCCGCCGTCGCCAATGACCACAGCGTCATCGGCCAGGCGGGGGAGCAGTTCGCCGTAAATGCGGGCCGGGTGAATCGGGTCAGCGTCCGAGGTCAAGATCGTGCGGTCACGTTCGATCGTCTGGGCAACTACGGCCTGGAGTTCGCCGAGCCACGATGACCAGTCCGGCTTGCTAGGTGCCGATTGCAGACCGGCCAGAATCCCGTCAAAGACGAGGGTTAGGTCACCAGAAACTGAGGCGCCCAATTCGGCGTGGGTCGACAATTGGCCGGGTGAATCGGCAATGTGGACGGTGGTTGCCGGTGGGTTGCCCTCTTTGCCACCGAAGCGGCCAAAACCGAGGCGGAAGTCCAGCGGAGTACCAACAACAATCACCAGGTCAGCCATGCCCAACGCTTTAGACCGGGCTTTGGTGACCAGGTTTGCGTGGCCGCCGGGGATGACGCCTCGACCCATGCCGTTGGCGATCGCTGGCACCTTCGACTCCTCGACCAAACGCAGTGCGGCCTCTTCGGCGTGATCTGCCCAAACATCAGATCCAAGGATCAGCACGGGTCGTTTGGCGTCAGCCAGCAGTCGAGCGATCTTCGCGACCGCATCGGAATCTGGTTCGATCGGCGCCGTGTTATTGCCGGTCGAGACATGATCGATCGGACCCGAGTTGAAGAACTCATCCATCGGGATGTCAACGAACGACGGCCCGCGGTGTGATGACCCGGCCAGGGTGAAGGCCTGATCAATCACCGGGGCGATGTCAGCAAGCGTGGCCGCAGTGGCCGAGAACTTCGACACCGACTCAAAGATCGGCGGATGATCCAGTTCCTGCAAAGTTCCGGTACCCCAAGTGGCTGCGGGAGCACGTCCGCCTAGGACGACCAACGGTGCGCCGGAGAAGTAGGCCTGAGCAACCGGGCTTACGCCATTGGTCACGCCAGGTCCAGCGGTGAGTACGGCCAAGCCGGGCTTGCGGGTGAGTTTTCCGATCGCCTCGGCGGCAAAGACAGCAGTCGGTTCGTGGCGAACGTCTACGATCGGGAACTTCGGATCGTTTTGTTCTGCCGCGTCATAGATCGGGAAGATGTGAGCGCCTGAGAGGGTAAACATCGCTTCGGCGCCGTGCGCCTTAGCCGTTTCCAAGGCGTGGTGACCGCCGTGTGGCCCAGTTGGTTCGGGCAAGCCAGCGTTGTTCTGGTCTTCAGTCATGTGACGCAGGTTACCCGTGAGTTGGGTCAGCCGGAGCAGATTTTGCGATTGACGCTTTAGTCTCTACTACGTGCCTTCCCTCGACGACATTGCCGCTTCGCATTCGCTGCTCACTGGAGAACAGGTTTCCCGGTTGCAGATGCTTGTCGCCGATTGGCAGATCATGGCCGACTTGTCGTTCAGTGACCTAGTCCTTTGGATTGAAGACGCCGAATCGACGGGGATGTGGGGGGCGGCACAGATCCGGCCAACCACGGGGCCAACGACCTTGATCGAGGACGTAGTTGGCAAGTTCTTGCCGGCTGGCCTCGACGACCTAGCCGACGAGGAACTACCAGATGGCACGGTCGTGGCGCATGTCCCGGTTCGGGTGTTCTATCGCGGAAGTGCAATCGGGGTAATAGTTCGACGAAATGCGGTCGCCGAGCAGCGCGCCGTCGGGGTGCTGGAGTCGGCCTACCGCCAAGCCAGCGACGAACTGTTCGCCATGGTGAGCCGGGGCCAGTTTCCGTTCTCCGGTAGCCGGTCGGAGTTGGCGGACACCTTGCGAGTGGGCGACGGTCTGATCCGCACTGATGGATCAGGATTGGTTGCCTATGCCAGTCCGAACGCGCTCTCGGCGTATCGCCGACTCGGCCACGTTGGTGATCTAGTCGCCGGCAACCTAGACAAAATCACCACTGAGTTGGCCGGTCCGCAGGCTGCCCGAGCAATCAAGGTTCCGTTCGGTTCGGGGGAGGTAGTCGCCGAAGTCGATGGCCAAGGCGCGTCGGTGCTGATGCGCGTCATCTCACTGAACGGCGGTGAAGGGCCCAGCGGTTCACTGATTCTTCTTCGCGACGTGACCGAACTTCGGCTTCGCGAACGCGAATTGGTGTCAAAGAATGCCACGATTCGCGAGATTCATCACCGGGTGAAAAACAATCTGCAGACCGTGGCGGCACTTCTTCGCCTGCAGAGTCGCCGGATTCAAAACCCA
>JAKPAQ010000666.1 GCA_029779385.1 Actinomycetes bacterium
AACAGTTTTATGTGACGGCGAAGACGACTCTGCCTAATAAGGTGACCGCCGGCTCGACGGTGCCGGCCACTGAGTCTGAGTTGACTTTGTTTATGCCGCCGAAGTTGGTCAACCGGATGATGAAAAACATGAAGGTTGAGCGAGTCAAAGGCTCGTCTACTTCCGATGTGATTCTTCAGGCCGTCGCACCTGGCGGTCAACAGATTGAACGTCGGGCCGAGCCAGTTCGTGACCTTGAGGTGAAGGACTGGGTCACGCTCGTTGCAGATTCGGAGATTTCGATTGTTGCGAAAGGCAATGTCGCGCCCGTCGCGGTGCCCGCAGCACCGGAAGGCAACGGACTGATCTATGTCCAGATGCCGAAGACGTTTGTGTTGCATTCGGTGATGGACCCGCCGGTTCTGGATTCAATTGCTGAGGCCGACCTCAACTGCACGCGAGACAGTGACACCCGAGAAGCACGCGTGATCGGCACCATCCCGATCGGTGATGGTTGCTCGGAAACTGAATGCCCGCTGCCGGCCAGCGACACCGAGGGCCCCACGGGGCCGACCGATCCACCAACTGACCCGAAAGATCCGGTACCGGTTGATCCGATCGAGTTGGATAAGAGTTTTGATTACACCTGCAATGTGATTGCCGGTGGCTTGAATTTGCGGACTCACACGATTGGTGTGCGTTCGAAGGCGACGGTGCCTGGCTCGGTCTACCCGGGTGAACAAATCCCGCAGACGCCCGTGAGTATTACGTTGACGATGCCAGAGAAGTTGCGTGAATCTACGGTTGATTTGCTCGCTGGTAAGGCGGCAGATGGTGCATCCACTGATTCGGTGATGACGTTGTCGTCGGCGGGTAAGTCGTTGCAGGTGCCGATTCCGCGTTTGGCTGCACCGCGGACTGATATTCCGCAGACGGTTGGTGCGCCTTGGTTGATCCCGGCCGCGGGTACGGTTCCGGCGATTTCAACTCCGACCGATGTGGCCGGTGAAGTCGTCTTGGGTATGCCGGCCAACTTCACGATTGATGCGACGATTTTCGTGGAGAACTTGGATGATCCGACTAAGGAAGACGAGATCCCTTCGGACTTGACCTGTGTTGGTCCTGCGGATCTGAAGTTGGGTGCGATCCCGGTTGTTCCGGCGCCGACCGAACCGACTGCCGAGCCGACGACCGAGCCGACGACGGAACCCACAACGGAGCCGACCACGACGCCTACGACGGAACCGACGACTGAGCCGACCACGGAACCCACGACTGAGCCGACAACTGAACCGACAACCGTCCCGACCGCTGGTCCGGACGCCTTGGAGATTCAACTT
>JAKPAQ010000310.1 GCA_029779385.1 Actinomycetes bacterium
GCCCACGACCCCTGCGCCAGAACCAGAGCCGACCTCCCACGAGCCAACTCCTCGGCCGACTTCGGAACCAACCACCGAGCCGACTTCGGAACCAACCACCGAACCGACCACCGAACCGAGTTCAGAACCTACGACCGAACCGACCTCGGAACCAACCACCGAGCCGACTTCGGAGCCAACTTCGGAACCAACGACCGAGCCGACTTCGGAGCCAACTTCGGAACCAACGACCGAGCCGACTACCGAGCCGACCTCGGACCCGCAACCAGATTCTTCGGTATCTGCTGTGGTGAATGCGGGACTGGCCTACGTCGACTTCGCGTTCAAGGTTGGGGCAAGTGCTCAGTCCGGACAGCCGGTCGAAGTGCGGGTCAGGTTCACAAGCGGCCTCTTCGCCAGCGTCGACTGGGTCATTTCGAATAGCCCTGGCTGGACTTGTGAGTCGTCCTTCCTAAGTAACGAAATCATTTGCACCTCGACGGTAAGCGCTCGTGGAGTCGTCAACCAACTGCGCGTGTACACCCCGTTTACGATGCGACCGACAGGTACGTACGCCGTCAGCAGTGGCGGTACCGTCGCCACTGGCACGTTTGGCTGAGGCAGCAAAAGTCGTCTGCGCCATGATGTACCCATGACCGTTTTCGAGCCGACGTTCGCCTCACCGTTGCGAATGCACCACATCCGGCCAGGAGTCAACTGATGGATTTTCAGGCCCCCACGCCAAATGGCCCGGTTCGCGGTTCAGTTGAACTGCCCGGTTCAAAGTCGCAGACAAACCGTGCTCTGGTGTTGGCTGCGATCGCCGCCGGTCCATCGACCATCCTTCGGCCGCTACTGGCTCGCGACACCGAATTGATGATGTCTGCGCTGGTTTCACTTGGGGCAAGAATTGACCACAGCGAAAACTCGGTCACCGTTACGCCAATTCAGTTCGCCGACACCGCCTCGATCGATTGCGGCTTGGCCGGAACAGTGATGCGGTTCGTGCCACCGATAGCCGCATTGGGGCACGGCAAGACCGAGTTCGATGGTGACCCTCGGGCTAGGGAACGGCCAATGCACACGACGATCCAGAGTCTGCGCGACCTTGGCGTAACCATCGACGATGACGGTCGCGGGAGCCTGCCATTTGCAGTTCACGGCCACGGCTCGATCCAGGGTGGGCCGCTCACGATCGACGCCTCAACTTCAAGCCAGTTCGTTTCGGCGTTGCTGCTGGTGGCCCCCGCCTTCGTTGACGGTCTCGACCTGCACCACGTTGGCGGCACGCTGCCCTCATTGCCGCACGTGGAAATGACCATCACCGAACTTCGCCGCCGCGGAGTCGAAGTAGAAGCGGCCCAAGGAAACTGGCGTGTTCGACCCGGTCCGATCGCGGCGCTGGACCTCCAGATCGAACCAGATCTCTCCAATGCGGGCGCCTTCGTTGCAGCCGCCTTGGCCACGGGCGGCGAAGTGCGAATCCGAGACTGGCCCACAACTACCGATCAGGCCGGCGACGCCTGGCGAGACTTAACGGTCGCCTTCGGCGGATCGGTAACCCGCGACGGCAACGACCTGATCTTCTCCGGACCAGAGTCCGTTTCGGCGGTTGACCTAGACCTGCACGAGGTGGGCGAGTTGACCCCCGTGGTGGCCGCACTCGCGGCGCTGGCCGACGGCAACAGCACGTTGCGCGGGATCGCGCATTTGCGCGGCCACGAGACCGACCGCTTGGCAGCACTGGCGAGTCAGATCAACGCACTGGGCGGCCAGGTTGACGAAGTTCACGACGGCCTCGACATTCATCCTCGCGCTCTTAGTGGCGGGAGGTTTGCCACCTTCGACGATCACCGGATGGCTCATGCCGGAGCCATTTTGGGCCTGAAGACCAGTGGCGTCGTGATCGAGAACATCGGCACCACGGCGAAGACTTACCCGCAATTCGCCGACGACTGGTCACGGTTGATTTCGTGAGAGACGAACACGCGCAGTTTGAGCGCCCGCGCCGGCGAACCCGTCCCAGAACCAAAGACCGGCCCGATTACAGCGACGCCGCGGTGGCTCAAGTCATTACCGTCGACCGCGGACGTTACCGGTTGGCGATGGCTGACGGCATACCTATTACCGCGATGAAGTCTCGCCCGCTCGGACGCCAGGGTGTCGTCGTCGGCGATCTCGTCCGCGTCGTGGGCGACCTGTCTGGCGATGCTGGCACCCTCGCCCGAATCGTGGAGGTGCTCCCCCGCAAAACCGTGTTGCGCAGGTCCGCAGATGACGACGACCCGATCGAGCGAGTTGTCGTAGCGAATGCCGACCAGCTCGTAATCGTGACCGCACTTGCCGATCCGCCGCCCAGGCCGGGTCTGATCGACCGGTGTCTGGTTGCCGCATACGACGCTGGCCTAGACCCGCTGGTCTGCCTGACGAAAGCCGATCTGGCATCTGCAACTGAAATTGTTGCTGGTTTAGCACCGCTTGACGTACCTGTGGTGACCACGTCGGCAGGTGGCGACCTTGAACCGTTTCGTGACCGGTTGCGAAATCGCACCAGCGTGCTGATTGGTCACAGCGGCGTGGGCAAGTCGACGCTGGTCAATGCCTTGGTGCCTGGCGCGAACCGAACGACCAGCTACGTCAATGAGGTCACCGGACGTGGTCGACACACCTCCACGTCGGGCGAAATCCTCGACCTACCTAGCGGAGGCCAGATTATTGACACGCCGGGGTTTCGGTCCTTCGGTCTCGCCCACGTGGACCCCACCAGGATCATCGAGTCCTTCGCCGACCTTGCCCCGATAATTCGTGACTGTCCACGCGGCTGCACGCACTTGGCCAACGAGCCAGAATGCGCTTTGGACCTAGCCGTCGAATCGGGCGCTATCGCTTCGGCTCGAGTCTCATCTGTGCGCCGAATATTGACCAGCCGCGCCGAAGTCGACGAGTACTAACTCGTTCGGCTCGGCGTAGACCGTAGGGTGAACGTATGGTCAACCCGTATTTGGACGATCTTCGGCTTGCTCACGTCCTAGCCGACTCGGCCGACAACTTGAGTATGGACCGCTTCGGCGCGCTAGATCTCGAGGTTTCGACCAAACCGGACATGACGTATGTGACCGAATCGGACAAAGCCGTTGAAGAGGCGATCCGGCGAACCTTGAAGTCGGCCCGTGGCCGCGATCTGATGCTCGGGGAGGAAACCGGCGAGCACGACGGCACCGCCGCCAATGCCGAACGTCGCTGGATTATCGACCCCATCGACGGCACGGCGAACTTCGTGCGCGGCGTACCGGTCTGGGCGACACTCATTGCACTTGAGGAAGCCGGCGAAGTGGTCGTCGGTTGCGTTTCGGCGCCAGCACTAGGGCGACGCTGGTGGGCGATGAAAGGCGACGGCGCTCACACCGGCAAGTCGTTTCGTCAGACTCGCCCCATTCGCGTTTCGGCCGTCCGAGAACTCTCCGCTGCCTCGATCTCATACTCGTCGGTGCCAAGTTGGGCGGGGATCGGTCGCCAGAACCAGTTCGATGCACTCTTGCGCCAGTGCTGGCGCGACCGTGCCTACGGCGACTTTTTCTCATACATGCTCGTAGCCGAGGGCGCAGTTGATATCGCTGCTGAGCCCGAATTGAACCTCTGGGACATGGCCGCGTTGGACATTATCGTGCGTGAGGCCGGCGGCCAGTTCACGAGTCTTGACGGCAGCCCTGGCCCCTGGGGGCCGAACGCGTTAGCGACCAATGGTCGACTTCACGACGCGGCAATGGCGTATATCGGTCACTTTCCAGATGACGATTCGCCCACGCACGATTCAGGTTCTGGCGAAAAACCCCTCGACAATGTTCGCCAGTTGCATTTCAATCGCGATGAGTGATAAGACCACCTAGCAAAATTGCCCCTGTGCCTGAACCGATTTGAGGGATAAACTCCCAGCACAACCGAGGAGGGTAATCATGCGAGTTCGCGACGTACTGACGGCCAAGGGGAGCTCAGCGGTCTTCACCATCTCCCCCGACGCCACGATCGAGCAGTTGCTAGATTCACTGGCCGAACACAATGTCGGCGCACTGATCGTAAGTTCTGACGGTCAGACGCTGACCGGGATTGTTTCTGAACGAGACATCGTACGCAAACTTCGGGGCGTTCAGAGCCCACGCAGCGTGCTGGTGAACCAAATCATGTCCACCGACGTTCAAGTTGCTTCGCCAGAAGAGTCGTTCGGTGCGCTGATGGCGGCGATGACTGAACACCGTGTCCGCCACATCCCGATAATTGAAGAAGAGCAAATTGTCGGTTTGGTAAGCATTGGCGATGCGGTCAAATTCCGGATGGACCAACTCGAATTCGAGCGGGACCAGTTGACCAACTACGTCTCAGGCTGAGCAGCTTAGGTCTCCTGTCGCCGGCAAGAACTTGACTCTACCGCCTATTCGATAGATCGTTTATATGTCGATTTGATCGTTAAATCGACTTGTACGATTCACGCAGGAGGCCGAAGTGCCATACGAAGAACGAAACCAGAACGCCAGCAGGCGGCACCAACACAATCGAGCACGCCGCGCAGGCGGCCGTGAATTCGATTGGGAGACTGGGCCAGGTCGCATTGGCGGCCGACCAGGACCACGCGTCCCCCGCCGTGGAAAAAAGGGCGGCGACGTGCGTGCCGCCACCCTGATCCTGCTGGATAAGGCACCGAGCCACGGCTACGGACTGATTCAGCAAATTGCTGAACTTAGCGGTGGCACTTGGGCGCCAAGTGCCGGTTCGATCTATCCAGTGCTGCAGCACCTCGAAGACGAAGGATTCATCGAATTCGAACGCGTCGAAGGACGCAAGACAGCAAGTTTGACCGAAACTGGCCGAACGTATGTGGCCCAGAACCGCGAGGCGCTTGGCGATCCATGGAACGTCGAGTCGGCAAACCGAGGCCGTGACCTTGACCAGGAAAATGGCCTAGCCGCCGCAACAAAGTCGATGAACTCTGCCGCCAAACAAGTCCTAGC
>JAKPAQ010000348.1 GCA_029779385.1 Actinomycetes bacterium
AAAGTCGGTGGTGCGCATCCAGGTCGCACCGTCGGACTCGAAAATCCGACCTTGCTCGCGCAAGCGGTCCATTCCTCGTTCGACCGCGTCCGAGGCATGCAGCGAACGTTCAGAGAACCAAACATCGAAGTGGGTAGCGAACTCGGCCAGTTCGCTCTTGTGTTCGGCCAACTGCAGGGCATAGCCGGCTTCGCGGAACGCGACTAGTTGTTCGGCTTTGGGCAAGGCGGTGATGCCCGGGTCGGCTGCAACGATCTGGGCGGCCAAGTCGTTCACGTAGTCGCCCAGATAGCCGTCTTCTGGCGGTTCCTGGCCGTGCGCGCGAGCCATCAGCGAGGACCCGAACTTGTCCATCTGGTTGCCGCGGTCGTTGATGTAGAACTCGCGAGTGACTTCGTCGCCGGCGGCGATCATCACCCGGGCGATCGCGTCGCCAACGGCGGCCCAACGCGTGTGCCCGAGGTGCAGTGGGCCGGTCGGGTTGGCGCTGATGAACTCCATGTTCACCGTGCGGCCCGACGCCTTCTGCTGGCCGTACTTCGCGCCCGCTTCGAGCACCTGGCGAGCGACCTGACCTTGCGCACCGGCGGCGACCTTGATGTTCAAGAAGCCCGGGCCGGCGACTTCTGCCGAGGCGATGCCGTCAGCGGCGGCCAATTCACCTGCCAAGATCTCGGCAAACTCCCGCGGGTTCATCCCGGCTTTCTTGGCCACCTGCAGCGCGATATTGGTGGCGTAGTCTCCGTGCTCCTTGACCTTGGGTCGTTCGACGCGGACCTGGGTTGGCACCGGGTCGGCCAAGGAAAGGCGACCGGATTCGACGAGGGCCGTAAGGGCAGCGACGATGGCGTTGGAGAGTTGCTCGGGAGTCACCCGCCAAGCCTAACGGCGTTAGTCACGCGCGACTTTGGAGGACCTGTTCAACAGTGGAAACAAGCACTTCGGGCTCGAACGGCTTGATCACATAGGAGTCGACCCCGACCGTGGTCGCCCGGTTCAGGTCGGTTTGCTGCCCCTGCGTCGTCACCATCACGATCGCGATTGACGCGTATTTTTCTTCGGCGCGGATTGCGGTGGCCGCGGTTAGGCCATCCATCCTGGGCATCATCATGTCCATCGTGATCAGGTCGGGCAGCGTCTCCATGGTGGCGAGCAGGTCGAGGCACGCTCGGCCGTCCTCGACTTCGATCACGTCAAAGCCGGCGAGTTCGAGGTTGGTTCGGATCAGGAACCGGATCGAGGCGGTGTCGTCGACCACCAGCACGGTAGGGGGCACAAGTCCTACCGTACCGGTGCGATAACGTAAGTGTTCGCAGTTTGATCACCGCTGTCCGCCCCCGTAGCTCAGGGGATAGAGCACCGCCCTCCGGAGG
>JAKPAQ010000360.1 GCA_029779385.1 Actinomycetes bacterium
CTTTCGTCACCTGTTGGAGAAGCATCAGCTTGGCCAGAGACTGCTGGCGGCGCAGAACGACCTGTTTGAGCGTGAGGGTTGGATCATGCGGGGCGGCACGATCGTGGACGCCACGATCATTGCGGCACCGTCGTCGACCAAGAACGCCACCGGCACGAGGGATCCCGAGATGCACCAGACCCGCAAGGGCAATCAGTGGTAGGGGGTGTCAGATGGTCTGTGTAAGCGGTGAGTCCGGTAGGAGGGATTCATGATGACTGTTGTGACGGATGACAAGAAGGGTGTGGCTGCTCGTCGGTCGGATCGGGCTGAGGCGCCGGGTGCTCGGGCGGCTGCGGAGTTGGCGGCGTCGGGTGCGTTGGATGACTTGTTCGCCAAGATTGATGCCGGCGCGATCGAGTTGACCGGGGATGGCGGGTTCATTCCGGGGCTGATCAAGGCTGCGGTGGAGCGTGGTCTGCAGGCCGAGCTGACTTCGCATGTGGGCTATGACAAGGGCGATCCGAACGCGGCCCTGTTTGATAACTCGCGTAACGGCACGACGCCGAAAACGGTGCTGACGCAGGTCGGTGATGTCGATCTGGACGTGCCGCGGGACCGGCTGGGAACGTTCTGCCCGCAACTGGTACCGAAGGGTGCCAGACGGTTGGGCGGCATCGATGAGATGATCATCAGCTTGTATGCCGGTGGCATGACGGTGCGCGATATCGAGCACTTCCTGGCCTCCACGCTGGGTGCGGAACTGTCACGCGAGACGATCAGCAAGATCACCGACCAGGTCTGCGACGAGGTCGCCCAATGGCAACAACGGCCGCTGGACGCTCTCTATCCGGTCATCTTCCTCGACGCGATCGTGGTCAAGGTCCGCGACGGTGCGCACGTGACGAACCGTTCAGCGCATATCGCGGTCGGCGTCGATATGGACGGCATCAAACACGTTCTGGGAATCTGGATCCAAACCAGCGAGGGCGCGAAGTTCTGGGCCGGGGTGTGTGCCGATCTGGCTAACCGGGGCGTGCGTGACGTGCTCATCGTGTGCTGTGACGGCCTCACGGGCCTGCCCGAGGCGATCGAGGCCACCTGGCGACACGCCACCGTGCAAACCTGCGTGGTGCATCTGATCAGGGCGTCGATGCGGTTCGTCGGCTACCAAGACCGCAAGGCTGTGGCGGCAGCGTTGCGGCCGGTCTACACCGCTGCGAACGCGGCAGCGGCCCGCACCGAACTCGACACGTTCACCGATTCGACGTGGGGCAAGAAGTACCCCCACGCGGTCGCGACCTGGAATGCGGCGTGGGATCGGTTCATCCCGTTCTTGGCCTTCCCACCCGAGCTGCGCCGCGTGATTTACACCACCAACAGCATCGAGAGCTTGAACTACCAACTCAGGAAGGTGTCGAAGAACCGCGGCCACTTCCCCAACGACGCCGCCGTGGTGAAGCTGCTATGGCTCGCGATCTGCAACATCGAGGACAAACGAGCCCGCGACCGCGCCAAAGAGAAAGGACTCCCACCCGACCAACGCAAAGCAGCCGGACGACTCGTCGAGGGCCAAGTCGTCACCAACTGGAAACAAGCACTGGCCCAACTCGCGCTCATCTACCCCGAGCGCATCAACCAACACCTATAAATCGAACAAAATAGGACAAGCCGCTTACACAGAAATCTTGACAAGCTCC
>JAKPAQ010000367.1 GCA_029779385.1 Actinomycetes bacterium
AAAGTCGGAGGCGGGCTTCAGCTTGAAGTGGGACCCGAGGGCGGCGTAGCGACCAATAAAGAAGTACTTGCAGGCCCATTCACATATCTAGATGTTGCCACCCCGCTGGGCAGCGTATCCTATTCTGAGCCGTATCCGAGCAATAATACAGGATCTCTTGCTGGCAGTTTTCCAGGCTTGGGGGTTAGCAAAGGAGTTGGGTATGGCGTAACTGTTTCCTTGTTAGACTTGTTGAAAGGAATATTTGGAGATGATTTCACGCCAACGTTCCCGTTTCCCGGTTGGATTAGCCCAACACCTCCTCAGTCGCCGGGCGCCGGAGGCGATCCCACTTCGCCTCACCCTCCCCCACCGCGTGGAGGTGGCGATCCCCACTACTTTACATTCGACCAACTTGACTACTCCTTCCAATCGGTCGGCGAGTTCACCCTTATCCAGGGTACTGATCTCGAAGTTCAAGTCCGCCACGAAGCGCTGGGCGAGAACGCATCGATCATCACGGCCGTGGCGACACAACTCGGCGAAACAGCGGTCGGCGTCTACTCAAAGCGCGACGCGCATCTCTACGTGAACAAGGAAGCCGTCAAGCTCGATATCGGTGAGAGCGTCGCCGTCGGCGGCGGCTCCATCTATCGCCACGCCTTCTGGAACGCCGCCTTCTCGGCCTACGAGATCGTCAACGAACATGGCGACGGCTTCTGGGCGCTGGTCCCGAACGCCGGAAACGGGTTCACCATGAGTGTGATCCCAAGGATCGCACCTGACCGTTACGGGCACATCTCAGGCCTGCTCGGCAATGGGAATGGCGATCCAAACGACGATCTGGCCCTGGCCGACGGTACGGTGCTGAGCCAACCGATTTCGGCGTTCGAACTGTATGGTGCATTCGCCGAGGCTTGGCGGGTGACCCAGGCGAACTCGTTGCTGCTCTATGGCCCCGGCGAGAGTACGGAAACCTTCACCGACCGGACCTTCCCGGGCGAAGTGATCACCGTCGAGTCGCTTGACCCAGAAACCCGAGCCGCAGCCGAAGCGGCGGTGCGTGCGGCTGGTATCGCGGAAGGGACGGTCGCCTTCAACAATGCGGTTCTGGACGTCGTCCTCTCTGGTGATGTGGGGTTCGTTAACGCCGCCGCGGTCCTGCTACAGCAGACAGGCGAGCTCGTGATGCTGGGCTTGTCGGCGTCGGCAGGGGAGTTGGTAAAGGCCGAAGGGACCGACAGCAACACCGCCTACACATTCACCGTCACTCGCACAGGCGACACCTCGGCATCGTCGTCTGTTTCCTGGGCCGTCACCGGCAGCGGCACCAACGCCGCGTCGGGGGATGATTTTGAGGGCGCGGTGTTGCCGTCCGGCACCGTTACATTTGCGACAGGTGAAACAAGCCAAACTATCACTGTCACAGTCGCCGCCGACGCCTTTGCCGAGGCAGATGAGTCGTTCACGGTCACTTTGTCGAACCCGAACGGCGCTGTCATCGACGGTGCTTCGGTCGAAGCGACCATTCAGAACGACGACGGCTCTATCCCGAGTTTGTCGATCGTCGCCGTCAGTGGCGCAAAGGACGAAGGAAACTCAGGCACCACCGCCTTCTCGTTTGCCGTGTCGCGTGCCGGCAATAGCAACGGTGCAAGCACGGCAACATGGACTGTCTCCGGAGTCGGCCTCCGTCCGGCCAACCCTGATGATTTCGCGTCGGAGGAGCTCCCATCAGGGCAAGTGAGCTTTGCTGCCGGGGAGACGTCGCAGACCGTCACTGTTCTCGTAGCAGGGGACACAGACGTCGAGACGCACGAAACGTTCCAGGTAACACTGTCAGCGCCGTCCGCTGGAACCACCATCGGCACAGCGACAGCATCGGCCACCATTATGGCCGATGACTCAATCGTCGACCTGGCAATGGTTGATGGAACGACTGGGCAACCAGTTCTGGTTGTCCCAGCATTCTATGACGGGCCGGTCGCTGGCTTGGAAAAGCAGCTTGTCCAGAACACCGGGCAGAACCTAACCATCGCTGCCGGCGGACCCAACTGGTTCGTCCGCACCGGTAGCGGCGACGATGCCATTTCCGCCGCCTCTGGGCGAAATGTCCTTGACGGCGGCACCGGATCCAAC
>JAKPAQ010000368.1 GCA_029779385.1 Actinomycetes bacterium
CCTCAAGAACGAGCCGCACGGCTCAGCGACCTGGGGTACCGGCGCGGCCAATGACTGGCGTAGGGCCGCCGAAGCAGCAGGCAACACCGTCTTGACGAAGGCCCCGAACTGGCTGGTGCTGGTCGAAGGCATCGAGGGTCAGGTCGCCGGTGGCCAACAGCTCGACCGCCACTGGTGGGGCGGCAACCTTGAGGGCGTTCGTAGCAACCCGGTTCGCCTCAGCAAGACCAACCGGCTCGTCTACTCACCCCACGAGTACGGCCCCGGTGTCTATGCCCAACCGTGGTTCTCCGACCCAAACATGGCAACGATCCTTGCTGATCGATGGACCAAGGGTTTCGGCTACATCAGTGATGCCGGCACCGCCCCAATCCTGGTTGGCGAATTCGGCGCGAAGAACGTCGGACTCGATACCACTGAGGGCAAGTGGATCCGCCAGTTCGCCGACTACATGGGCCGCAAGAACACCAGCTGGACGTTCTGGGCCTGGAACCCAAACTCCGGGGATACCGGCGGAGTTCTGGCCGATGACTGGAACACCGTGAATACCGCGAAGATGGATCTGCTTCGTCAACTCCAGAACAAGGAGGCAATCCCGTTCGGTGGGACCGCGACACCGACGCCTACCCCGACACCGACCCCGACACCGACCCCGACACCGACCCCGACACCAACTCCGACACCAACCCCGACGCCGACGCCCACCCCCGGCGGCGTGACAGCACGAATCGTGACGGACTCATCGTGGAACGCCGGATGGTGCGGAAAGGTCGCGGTCACAAACGGTCGTGCCACCAAGATCTCCGTGACGAAGATGGAATTCGATCTTCCAACGAGCGCGTCAGTGTCGAGTAGCTGGAATGGAACGGTGTCGCGAAGTGGCACTCGTGTTTCGATCGCAGCACCAACGTGGGCCGCTGCGGATCCAGGTGCGACGTACGCAGATTCCGGATTCTGCGTAGCGGGTACAGCAACGGCAACGAACGTTGCGGCCGGATGGAAGGACGCCTCAACCTCCGGCGTCACCAACCCG
>JAKPAQ010000375.1 GCA_029779385.1 Actinomycetes bacterium
GAACAGTTCAATCTGGGCGAGCACCTGGTTGGTGAACGAGTTGCTCATCACGAAGGACGGGTGACCGGTGGCGTTACCCAGGTTGAGCAGACGACCTTCGGACAAAACGATGATCTTCTTGCCGTCGGGGAAGATCCACTGGTGCACCTGCGGCTTGATCTCGTCCTTGACGATGCCTGGGATCTGCGCGAGGCCGGCCATGTTGATCTCGTTGTCGAAGTGGCCGATGTTGCCGACGATGGCCTGGTTCTTCATCTTCTCGAAGTGCTCGACCCGAATGATGTCGAAGTTGCCGGTCGTCGTGACGAAAATGTCCGCAAACTCGACGACGGACTCAAGGCGCTTTACCTCGTAGCCGTCCATCGCGGCCTGCAGCGCACAGATCGGGTCGATCTCGGTGACGATCACGCGCGCGCCCTGGCCGCGAAGCGACTCAGCCGAGCCCTTGCCGACATCGCCGTAGCCGCAAACCACAGCAACCTTGCCGCCGATCATGACGTCGGTGGCGCGGTTGATGCCGTCGATAAGCGAGTGACGGCAGCCGTACTTGTTGTCGAACTTGCTCTTGGTGACCGAGTCGTTGACGTTGATCGCCGGGAAGAGCAGCGAGCCGTCCTTGAAACGTTCGTATAGGCGCAGTACGCCGGTGGTGGTTTCCTCCGAGACGCCGCGGATGTCCTTGGCGATGTTCGTCCAACGCTGCGGACTGGCCTTGACCGAGCGGTCCAGGACGCGCAGGACTTCCTTGAACTCTTCGTTGTCGGTGGAATCCTGTGGGGGAACTACGCCGGTCTTTTCGAACTCGACTCCCTTGTGCAGCAGCAGGGTGATGTCGCCGCCATCGTCGAGCAGCACGTTCGGTCCGCCTTCGGCGAAGTCAAAGACTTTCTCGGCTTCGTCCCAGTACTCGGCGAGCGATTCGCCCTTCCACGCGAAGACCGGGGTGCCCTGCGGGTTTTCCTCGGTTCCGTTCACGCCCACCACGACCGCAGCGGCCGCGTGGTCCTGGGTGGAGAAGATGTTGCAGGTCGCCCAGCGAACGTCGGCGCCAAGTGCGGTAAGGGTCTCGATGAGAACCGCGGTCTGGATCGTCATGTGCAGCGATCCGGCGATCCGCGCGCCGGCGAGCGGCTTGGTGGTGCCGTAACGCTCACGCATAGCCATCAGGCCGGGCATCTCGTGCTCAGCGAGCTCGATCTCTTTACGGCCGTATTCGGCTAGGGACAAGTCTTTGACGCGGTAATCCATGGGCGTAAGCCTACCGGCGAGTACCTGCGCACACACAATCAGCGCGGAAACGTGGGGGTTTCAGCGCACGCCCGGCGGCAACGCAGGCGGGAATTTAAGGAATGGACGCAAATGCCACATCTGATCGAGCAGTTCGTAGGTCCGTTCCCGGCCGTTCGGTTTGGCTCGTTTGGTCATCACTGCGTCGTGCACAAAAGCCATCTCGGTGGCGAGAACTTGGTAGCGCTTTACCGCCTCAGCCGCCGTTGGCCCGTAGCGCTTTGCGAACTGACGGCATTGACTGCGGCGATTGAATCGCACGAGCCAAGGCACCTCGGCTGGGTGGATCCAACCGCGGCCAGCAACGTGAAGCAGCGAACGCGACAGGATCTCCAGTTGGCGCGCGCGCAGCACGATCGCCAGCACTCCCAACCCG
>JAKPAQ010000423.1 GCA_029779385.1 Actinomycetes bacterium
ACATCGAAATCGCCGACACGCCGCTCGAATAGCCACTGGCCCGCGTCCTGTTTGTTCCAGATTGCCGAACCGCCCGCAACGTTCTCGAACCGGTTGCCATCGAACGTCACCACGGAACCCCGCTCGCGCGGGTCGGTGCCCGGCGTACCCAGATCCCGATGTTCCAGGCCGAGAATGGTTCCAATGGTATCGAGTGTTGCACGGTTTCCCAGCGCATCTCCCAAGTCGGTCACTGTCAGCTCGAACGAATCGCCCAGCAGTGCCGGGACGGTCAACACCACCGAACGTTCGTCATCCTTCAGTTCCGCCTGTTGCGGAGCTGCGCCGTTGACTCTATAAGTGCCGACGCTCGTCGCCGCGGTGACATCGACGATCTCGTCGAACTCCACGCCGATCTTCGTGCCATTCTGAACCGAGAAAGCGCCGACAATCTGTGGCGCGTCTCCGTCAATCGTGAACGTGCCCACGAAGACGTCCTGCTCGGCCTCGCCGCTCAGGCCGTCCCCGTCCTGATCCATCCCTGTCAGGTTGCCAGCCAGTTCATCGACGCCAGGCCCGACACGGACGGTGTACACTCCGCTGGCGGCTTGCGGCACAAAGGCAAGGCGATAGGTGTTGCCCTCGATCTTCGTCACCGATGTGATGGGAACGGCACCGCCGGGTCCGAGCATGGTGACATCGCCCGCCGAGAAGCTGGTCTCGTCGATCGGGATGTCGAAGCTGACCTCGACCGAACCCACCGGCGGCAACAGGGCGATCGCCGGCACCATGTTCGTGATCTTTGGGCCCCCGGTGAGCGCGATGAAACCCTCACCGAACGGCGCCGAGTTCGTCCCCGCCGGGATCAGGTTGGCCAGCGACTGCATCTGCCCGTTCACCAGTGCGTACACCTTCAGTCCATTCAGAATGAGCCGGGAGCCGTTGAGCAGGCGCAGCCCAGCGCTGTCCATGCCGTAGAGGTAGAGGCATTCCGGGTCGCCACCCGCGCCGCGATTTCCATTGTCGATGGTGTCAACCAACCGCACTACACTCGCCCGGTTGGTCTCGCCCACAATCAACTGGCTGTACCCGAAATTACGTGTCGTCGCCCCAGTCGGCCCCAGGTCTTTCCCGCCCACTTCCAACCGCTGCGGTTGCGTGCCGTCCATCTGCAGGTAGGCGCCCTCGATGACGATGCTGTTGGCGTCGGTGTTTTCAAAGAGGAAGTCGCCTTGCACAGCACACGTAGCGCGGGTGCCGACTGAAAGCCGGACCGGGGCATGGAGGTGAAGCGCAGCGAAGTTCAACCGCGAGCCGCTATCCATGGCGCGCAGGCTTGTGTACTGCAAAACATCGACAGGTCCGAGGAGCAGGGAGCCTTTGGTGC
>JAKPAQ010000425.1 GCA_029779385.1 Actinomycetes bacterium
AGTCGTTTGATGAACTCGACCTTCACTTCGACTGGGACAATCGCGGACTCGTTTTGCAGTCCGTCGCGGGCGCCAACTTCGTAGATCGTCACCTGCTTTTCGAGTTCAAGATCCGGTTCGACCATCGGCAGAGCAATCATCACGCCTCCTGCGCTTCGACATGGAACAGCAGGTCGCCGAGTTTGACTTGACTGCCGACTCGAGCCTCGACCTGGGTGACTAGGCCGCCGTGTGGGGCGGTCAAAGCCAATTCCATCTTCATCGCCTCAACCGCGCCCAGTCGAGTGCCGGCCTCGACCAGGTCCCCGACCGCGACGTCGACCGAGATGACCGTACCCGGCATTGGCGAGACAACTTCGGCGTCACCGAGGTGGATCACGCGAGGTCGCCGGGTGCCGTCGGGGCGCTCGAACAGCCAGGATTGGCCGGCAACACCGACCCAAACTCGCGGCCCGAACGAGTAGACCGGATCGTAGTCCCAGCTCAGCTCGGTGACGTCGTAGCGTTCGCCCTGTTCGTCGACCACTGGCCGAACGATTGGCGCTGCCGCGCCGGCCGAGCGCCAGGCGTCGTCCGCGATTGGCCAAAGCACCGCCGCGGCCGCAGCGATCGCCACCGGCGGGACGGTTGGTTCGCTAAGAACCTCAGTCGGTTCCGAGTCGAGCCATCCGGTGTCCATCCGCGCCTCACCGAACGTCGTGGAGGCTACTACCCGACGCAGGAAACCTAGGTTCGTTTTCGGGCCGAATACGGCCGCAGAATCTAGCGCCGCCAACATCGCGGCGATCGCTTCGGCGCGATCGTCGCCAGCGGTGATGATCTTGGCGAGCATCGGGTCAAAGGCGGCCGAAACCTCGGCCCCTGCGGCAAGTACCGACTCGATCCGGGCCTCGGCTGGCCACCATAGGTCTGCTACTTGGCCGGTTTGGGGCAGGAACCCGCTGTAGGGGTCCTCGGCATAGACGCGCACTTCTATCGCGTGGCCGTCGGCCGGAATCTGCTCTTGGGAAAGCGGCAGCGGATCGCCGGCGGCGACCGCCAACTGCCACGCAACCAAGTCGGTGCCGGTGACTTCTTCGGTCACCGGATGTTCGACCTGCAGGCGAGTGTTCATTTCAAGGAAGTACGCCTCATCGCCTCGGACTAAGTACTCGACCGTGCCTGCGTTTTGGTAGCCGACTTCGCGACACAGATCAACCGCGGCGGTTCGGATCCGGTCACGAACTTGCGGCGACAGGTTCGGTGCGGGGGCTTCCTCGACGACCTTTTGGTGTCGGCGCTGGACCGAGCAGTCGCGATCCAGCAGGTGTACGACGTTCGAATGGTGATCGCCGAAGACTTGGACTTCAACGTGGCGGCCGCCTTCGACGTACTTTTCAATCAGCAAGGTGTCGTCACCGAAGGCGCTTTTTGCCTCGCGGGCCGCGGTCGCCAACGCGGACGCCAGCCCAGTCGGTTCGGTAACGATGTGCATACCCTTGCCGCCGCCGCCGGCGGCGGCCTTCACCAAAACCGGGTAGGCGTCGGCCGGAACGGCTTCCGGCTCGAATCGGGGCATGATCGGCACACCGGCGCGTTCGGCGACCTCGCGGGCCCGATCCTTTCGACCCATCAGTTCGATCACGTCAGCAGTCGGCCCGACGAAAACTAGGCCCGCGTCGGTGACTGCCTTGGCGAACTGCGCATTCTCCGATAGGAAGCCGTAGCCGGGGTGGATCGCTTCGGCACCGGTTTCAACAGCGGCGGCGATGATTGCTGCCGCGTCGAGGTAGGACGGCACTTCGCGCACCTGATCGGCGGGGTCAAGGTGAGCAGTATCGCCGGCCACGTAAATGCCGACGGTTGCGATTTCAAGTTCATTGCAGGTGCGAAATACCCGGTCGGCGATTTCGCCGCGGTTCGCTACCAGGACGGTTCGAAAAGTCATCAGATCACATCCGGAACAGGCCGAAGTTCGGCTCGGGGATTGGGGCGTGGGAGGCGGCCTGCAGGCCGAGCGACAACACCCTGCGGGTATCGATCGGGTCGATGATGCCGTCGTCCCACAGCCTGGCGGTGGAGTAATAGGGCGAACCCTGCACCTCGTATTGGTCTCGGATCGGCGCCTTGAACGCCTCGACTTCTTCGTCGGTGTTCAGGTCGGTGCGCACCGTCGCCAGCACCGAGGCGGCTTGTTCGCCACCCATCACCGAGATCCGCGCGTTGGGCCACATCCACAGGAATCGCGGGTCGAAGGCCCGGCCGCACATGCCGTAGTTCCCGGCGCCGAATGAGCCGCCGATGACGACGGTGAACTTCGGCACGACGCTCGAGGCGACTGCGGTGACCAGTTTCGCGCCGTCTTTGGCGATGCCCCGGTTCTCGTACTCCTTGCCGACCATGAAGCCGGTGATGTTCTGCAAGAACACCAGCGGGATGCCGCGCTGGTTCGCCAGTTCGATGAAGTGCGCGCCCTTGAGTGCCGACTCACTGAACAGGATCCCGTTGTTGGCCACGATGGCAACCGGCCAGCCGTCGATGTGTGCGAATCCGCAAACCAGCGTGTCGGCGTACAACGGTTTGAACTCGTGCAGCCTCGAGTCGTCGACGATCCGGCTGATGACCTCGCGCACGTCGTACGGAGTGCGCGAATCCACCGGCACCACGTCATAAAGCTCTTCTGGATTCTCCCGCGGCGGCAGTGGCTCCTGGCGAGTGATGGTGACTGCCTCGGGACGAGCAAAAGTGCCAACGACTGAGCGCACCAGCAACAGTGCGTGGTCGTCGTCCTCGGCCAAGTGGTCGACCACACCGGAAGTCTTGGCGTGCACCTCGCCGCCGCCCAACTCTTCGGCGGTGACGATCTCGCCGGTCGCGGCCTGGACCAGTGGCGGTCCGCCCAGGAAGATCGTGCCTTGGTCGCGCACGATGATCGACTCGTCGCTCATCGCCGGGACGTAGGCGCCACCGGCGGTACATGAACCCATCACCGCGGCCACCTGTGGGATCTGCTGGGCAGACATGTTCGCTTGGTTGAAGAAGATCCGACCAAAGTGTTCGCGGTCTGGAAATACCTCGTCCTGCTTAGGCAAGAAGGCGCCACCCGAGTCCACTAGATACAGGCAGGGCAGGCGGTTTTCGGCGGCGATTGTTTGGGCTCGCAGGTGCTTTTTGACTGTCAGTGGGTAGTAGGTGCCGCCCTTGACGGTCGCGTCGTTCGCGATGATCATGCAGTCGCGGCCCGCGACTTGTCCAATACCGGTGATGATGCCGGCGCTTGGTACGGCGAACGGGTCATCTCCGTACAGGCCATAGGCCGCGAGGGCGCCGATCTCGAGGAAGGGCGAGCCCGGGTCGAGTAGCCGATCGACGCGGTCGCGAGGCAGCAGTTTGCCGCGATCGAGATGACGTTGGCGTGCGCTTGCTGAACCACCAAGGTGTGCGCTGGCGGTTCGGTCGCGCAACTGGGCGACGAGGGATTTCATGCTCACAACTTCTTGCGGATCCACAACACCTAGGTTAACACTCACTAACCTATTGGCGTTAAAGTAAGGCTGTGACCACTAGGCGCGAGCAGTTACTCGAGACCGCAGCCGAGTTGTTCGCCGAGCGCGGCTTCCACGGGGTCTCGGTAAATGACATCGGTGAGGCTTGCGGCATTTCAGGCCCCGCCCTCTATAAGCATTTCAACAGCAAGGACGACCTGCTGGCTCAGTCGCTGACGTCAATTAGTGAGCGCCTGCTGGCCGAAGGACAGTCGCGGGTTTTGGCTGCGCCCGATGCGACGTCCGCACTCGATGCCCTGGTCGCTTGGCATGTGGAGTTCGCGCTCAACCATCGGGCACTGATCGTGATCCAAGATCGCGAGTGGGCGAACCTGACGCCGGCGGCACAAGCCAAGGTGCGCCAACTGCAGTTGGCCTACGTGGACCAATGGGTCGAGACGCTGCGCCAGCTGCGCCCAGACCTCGACCCGATGACTGCACGCGCCACCACTCAGGCCGTGTTCGGCCTGATCAACTCGACTCCCCACTCGGCGAGGATCAGTTCGACCCGAATGTCTCGGCTGCTGGCGTCGATGGCTCGCGCTGCCTTGTTGGCCGGCGAAAACTGACCGTCGCCACGGCGACGCCGACCATCATCACGACCGCGCCGATCGCTTCAATAGCCGTGGGCAGTTCGCCGAAGGCGAGCCAAGCGGACGCAAGACCTACCGGCGGAACTAGCAAAATGTAGGGCACAACTTTTGCGGCAGGATACTTTGCGACCAGTGAATTGAAGATCGTGTAGCCAACGAGCGAGGAAAGCACGACGGTGTATGCCGTGCTCAGCCAGACGCCTGGGCCGAATCGCCCGACCGCTTCGGCGATCTCGGTAGGGCCGTCAACAACCAGCGACACTGCTAGACACGGCACGGGAACCACGAGCGCCGACCAGACCACCAACGAAAGCCCGGACTGCACCCGCGCGGCCCGGGCGATCACGTTTCCGATTGCCCACGAAAGCGCGGCGGCGATCGTCACCAGCAGGGGCACGAGCGGCGCATTGACGCCGAAACCCCAGCCGACGATCACCAAGCCGGCGGTGCCAATTGCCGCTCCGATTAGTTGTTGGCCGCTGGCCCGTTCCCTCAGCACGGCCCAGGCGATCAAGATCGTGAAGATCACTTGCGCCTGCAGGACTAGCGCGGCCAACCCGGCAGGCATGCCGATCGCCATCGCTAGATAGAGCAGACCGAACTGGCCGAAACTCATGAAGAAGCCAACCCCGACCACGATCCAGGGTGAGACTTTTGGTCGCGCAACAAGAAACACCAGCGGGAACGCCACGAAAAAGAACCGCAGTGCCAAAAACAGAAACGGCGGCACGTCGTCAAGACCGATCCGAATCGCAACGAAGTTGCAGCCCCAAATCACCGCGACCAAGATCGCGAGCAGACTGTCGCGTCGGGTCACTGCGGCGCCATCGGCAGCGACATCACTGCAGGCACGGGTTCATCCAGCGCCAACAGGTCAAGCACCATTCGTTCGTGTGGCACCACCGGATCGGGAAGGTCCGCTAGGTCAAACCAGCCCATGTCGGCGGCTCGATCGGGTTCTTGCAACTTCGGGTCGCCCGACCAGCGAGTGGCCTCAAAGAACACATCGAGTCGCTGCTCGACTGGCGCGCCGCCCCGTTCAAATCGATGCAAAGCGGTCACCGGCACGAGGTCGACTGGATCGATCGTTACTCCGGCTTCCTCGAAAGACTCACGAACGGCCGCCTCGTGGACGGACTCACCGGCATCGACGTGGCCGGCGATCAGTGCCCAGTGTCCGTCGCGATAGCCGGTGCCAGCGCGCAAGTGCAGCAGGACTTGGCCTTCTCGGCGCAAGAGCACGTAGACGGCGGCAACCAAGAGGGTGCGTTCCTGCTCGTGATCGTCCTCGCGGTAGCGAACAGGCTCGGTAGTCATATGCCTACTGTGACAGGTCAGCGTGGGCGTGCCGCAGCGTCCGCCAAGAAACGAACGCCGCGGTCGCGGCGACGACGATCGCCGCGCCGGCGGTGTATTGAACGCCAAGGTCAAACGCGGCGGCCGCCGAGTCACGCAGTAGTCCTTGAACTGGTGCGGTGAAGTCGTCGGCGAAAGCCATCGTGCTGCCGAGGGTTTCGAAGGCATTCTCGTTTTCGCCAAACTTCGCCACGGCCGGAATTGTCAGGTTCTGGCGGAAGGTGGCCGTGAGCACACTGCCAAGTACGGCGGTGCCTAGGACCGCACCGATCTCGTAGGCGGTCTCTGAAATTGCTGAGGCCGCACCGGCCTTTTGCGGCGGGACGCTCGACAAGATCAGATCGTTGGTGATCGTTTCAGCCAAGCCAATACCGATGCCTAGGACGGTGAAGGCCACCGCCACTGACACCACCGTCGGGTGTCCGGTGAACGCCGCCATCGCGTATCCGACCGAGGAGAGCAGGAAGCTCATCGGTACTAGGACGTGAACTGGAACTTTCTCGACTAGGCGCACGGCGGCAAAACCGGCGATCATCGTCGCCAGCAGGCCCGGCACCAACACGAGTGCGGACTCAAGCGGCGACAGTCCCAGCACCAACTGCAGGAGCTGGGCGCCAAAGTAGAGGAACCCGGCAAGTCCCATCAAGCTCAACGCATTTGCGACCAGTGCGCCACTGAACACGGGATTCTTGAACAGCGTCAGGTCCAGAAGCGGTGAGGTACTGGTGCGTTGGCGGCGCACGAACATCCAGCCCGAACCGATCCCGAGGGCAAGGGCGGCTAATACGGTGTCGTCGAAACCGTGGCTCGCGCCGTGTTTGATCGCGAACACCAACGGGACCATCACGGTCAACGAAAGAACAATCGAGATCGGGTCGAATCGACCCGGGTTCGGATCCCTCGACTCGGGGATGACCCAAAGGGCGGCCGGAATGAAGACGAGGATCAGTGGGACGTTGATCAAAAAGACCGAGCCCCACCAAAAGTGTTCGAGTAGATAGCCGCCGACGACCGGGCCCAAGACAGCACCGCCGGAGAACATGGCCGCCCAAGTCGCAATCGCGAGTCGACGATCTCGATCGTTGGTGAAGATATTGCGAATCAGCGACAGCGTCGACGGCATTAGCGTCGCGCCGAAGAACCCCAGCAGTGCCCGCGAGAAGATCAACATTTCGGCCGAGATACTGAACGCTGCGAGCACCGAGGCCAGCCCGAAACCAACCGAGCCAATGAGGAGCAAGCGACGTCGACCGATGCGGTCGCCGAGGCTGCCCATGGCGATGAGCAGTCCGGCCAGCATGAGCGCGTACAGGTCGACGATCCACATCAGCTGAGTTCCGCTCGGGCGCAACACGCGACTGATTTCGGGCAGCGCGAATGACAGCACGGTGTTGTCCACCGAGACCAAGAGAACAGGCAGCATGAGCAC
>JAKPAQ010000429.1 GCA_029779385.1 Actinomycetes bacterium
TTCACCTAGGCCAGCGCCCACTCTTCGAAGAACTCCCCGGTGCTTCCGATGACGAGTTGTTCACCGAGGAAGAAATGGTGCAACTTCGCCATGGATTCCTGGCGACCGAGTACGCAGACCGCACGCCGTACGCAGTCGAAGTGCCGTTCTCGATCGTGGTCAATGGGCTGGTGCTTAAGGGTCGCATCGACGCGGTGTACCGCGTCGGCGATCGCTGGGAGGTAGTTGATTGGAAGACAAATATTGCGGCGACCGCGGACCCATTGCAGTTGGCGATCTATCGTCACGCGTGGTCGCAATCGATGAATGTTCCAGCCACAGTTATCGACGGAGTGTTTGTCTACGTTCGTACTTCGGAGGTGGTGCGGTTCTGCGACCTGCCGGATATCTCAGAAGTCAGCCTTTCGGACGAGGCCGACCCGCGTTGAGATCGATATCCACGCTGACCGCGCAGTGATCACTGACCGGTAGCTGCCAAACCTTTGCCGTTTCGCCAGCCGCAGATAATTGTGGGTAGTTGAACCCGTCGACCAAGATGTGGTCGAACTGGATTCGTGGCCGGTAACTGGGGAACGTTGGCTCTCGAATCAGCGGAGTCATGCGCATCACGCGCGCGGGAACGCCTGACGGCAGGTTGAAATCACCAACAAACACCAAGGGCCGGGGAAGGTCTGCAAACCACTTCTTGATGCGGCGCAGTTGACGCACGTTGTACCCGGGCACGAATGAGAGGTGTGCGGTAACGATGGTGAGCGGCCCCGTCGGGGTCACCACGCAAGCAGCGATCGCGGCACGTTGTTCGTCGCGAACTTTGATGACTTTGGGTCGACCCTCGGACTGCACCATGAGCGGCATCGACACGGGAGCGGCTGGAAACACGGTCGTGTACCACTGCGTGACGGGCAGCCGCGAAACCACTGAGACTCCGTAGTCGGGGTGTGGAGAGTCAAATTCGTGCGCCTGCTCATGTTCCTGCGTGGCGCGGAAACCCCCTGAGCCACCGGGAGTTCCGACGACGGTGGGAACAAAGCG
>JAKPAQ010000432.1 GCA_029779385.1 Actinomycetes bacterium
ATGCTCATCGACTGCTCGAGTCGTCGACACACATCGGCAACCTGGTGCTGGACCTGACCGGTGAAGGCAATGAGCAGGCTCCTAGGCTGGACTCATGAGCGACGACCGGGTTATCGATCCCCAAGGCGAACCCGTGGAGGTTCAGGGCGAATCGACTCCGTTGACCGATCTGGTTGAACAGCCCGCCAAGGTCATGCGCATTGGCGGGATGATTCGCCAACTCCTCGATGAGGTGAAGTCCGCGCCGTTGGACGAGGCGAGTCGAAATCGGTTGCGCGAAATCTACGATCAGTCCATTGACGAGCTAAAAGACGGGCTTGCGCCGGAGTTGGTGGCTGAACTCGAACGGCTGAGTTTGACGTTCGGTGCCGAAGCTCCGAGTGAGTCGGAGTTGCGGATTGCTCAGGCTCAACTGGTCGGTTGGCTGGAAGGTCTTTTTCACGGAATTCAGGCCGCGCTGTATGCCCAGCAGATGCAGGCGCAGAACCAACTGCAGAACATGCGGTTGGCGCTGCCGGGATCGACTGAACGTGACGAATCTGACGTTGAAGATCCAAGGACTGGGCCCCCAACAGGGGGAATGTACCTCTAGGCTGGGGTACAGAGAACGAAAGAGGAGATGGCAATGAAGCCGACACTCCCACCGTGCGCAATGGCGCCGGAGGTCTACCAGGACGAAGTCCTGCTTTCCCCGCCTGCGCGACGTGAGGTCACCGCCGACGAGTGGCGTGAATATCAGACTAAGCGTGCGGCGGCTCACCGTCGTTGTGCTGGCTGTGAGGTCCTAGACGAGTGCCTTTACCGGGCGGTTGTTGAAGTCGATGTGGCTGGCTTCCTCGCCTGCACGAGCGAAGCCGAACGCAAGCGGATGCGTCGCGACTTGTCGATCGACGTCCAAGTCGATTCGAGCCCCTACGGCACTGCCCGTGTTGGCGGCGGACCGGTCGATCACGACGAAGTGATCGCCGCCCGCAAGGCTCACCCGGACGATACCTGCCGGCAGTTGGCTGAACGTCTCGATTGCTCGACTTCGACCGTCAAGCGTCACCTACGCCAAGAGCGCGAAGGCAAGGCGAAGGCGGCAGTCGCGGCGATGGACAAGCCGACCATGGACCAGGTGCTCGACACTTTCGACCGGCTCGAAACTGCTCGTCGCGCCTGACTCGTCAGAACCTGCGGTCAACATTTACGCGCTCTGGCGTGTGGAGTCGCACCATGGTTCGGCCAACGTTCGTTGGGCGAGTCGAACGGGTCAGCAGCGAACCGAAAATCATCAGTGAGAACCCGATCGGCACTGACCAGATCGCTGGTTGGCTGAGCAGTGTTCCGGCCCAGCCGTCAAGGTCCAACACCAGCGTCACGAACGGAGCGGTGGCCGCAGCGATGCCGCCGCCGATTAAGCCGGCGATCGCGCCAATCGCGGTCAGGCCGCGCCACCAGATCCCCAATATCAGTAGTGGCGAGAACGTCGAGGCAGCCAAGGTGAACGCGAAAACGACAGAGTTGGCGATCGGTACTGAGTCGGCGTTCAACGCCAGCACTAGCGGCACCGAAATGCACAGCACTGAGGCGAGCCGAAGTGCGGTGATTGACGAGATCCGACCCTTCGCCGGGCGTTGGGCCGCGATCGCCTGACCGACCACGCCGGAGATCGCCATCGTGACCCCCGACGAAGTGGACAGGAAAGCCGCGAAGGCGCCTGCGGTAATCATCGCGGTTAGTAGCTCGCCGCCAGTGCCGGCGATTAGTCGACCCGGCAGTTCGAGTGCGACCGTGTCGGCCCGGCCGGCCGCAATGAGGTCGCTGGCGTAGATCCGGCCGAGCACGCCGTAGAACGTCGGCAACAGATAAAAAGCCGAAATGAGCAGCAGCACAATCAACGTTGTCCGCCAGGCCGCACGACCGTCTGGGTTTGTATAAAACCGGACTACGACGTGCGGCAATCCCATCGTGCCAAGGAACGTCGCGATGATCACCGCGTAAACCGAATAGAGGTGCTCGCCGGTCGCGACTCCCAATGGCTCAAGCCAGGCCTGGCTCTGCACGGGGTGCGGTTCGCCGTCGCGCGACCAAGCCAGCAGCAGGAACATCAACGGAACCAACAGCGCAGTCAACTTCAACCAGTATTGGAAGGCCTGCACGAAGGTAATGGATCGCATGCCGCCGAGTGAAATGTTGATCGTGACGATTGCCGCGACCAATACGGTGCCCACCCAGCGGGGCGCGTCCAGCACGGTTTGCAGGGTCAGGCCCGCCCCTTGGAACTGTGGCATCAGGTAGAGCCAGCCAATGCCCACCACGACGACCATCGACACTCGCCGGGCCGCCAATGACTGCAGTCGAGACTGAGCGAAGTCTGGGATCGTGTAGGCCCCAGAGCGCCGCAGTGGGGCAGCACCGAACACGAGCAAAAGCAGGTAGCCGACGGTCCAACCGATCGGATACCAGAGCATGTCGGCGCCACCGACCAAGATCAGTCCGGCGACACCAAGGAACGATGCCGCCGATAAGTATTCGCCGCTAATGGCAGAACCGTTCAGGCCCGGCGAGACCGACCTGGAGGCGACGTAGAAGTCGCTGGTTGTGCGACTGAGTCGAAGGCCGAAAGCGCCAATGACCAAGGTGGTAATCGATACGGCCGCAACCGCGACAATCCCCCAAGTAGGGTTCATCGCCGTGGTCTTTTCGAACGCCGAGGTTCAACCAAAGCGGCGAATGAACGCTCGGCTCGCTCGGCGTAGCGAATGTACAACCAGCCAAGGGCGATAACCGCCGGATAGACCCCGGCACCCAACACCACCCAAGGCAGTGGAATGGGGCCGACGCGTACATCGTTTAGCCCTGGCAGCGCCGCGAAAACTAGCGGCAAACTCGCTATCGTCAACAGCACCGTGACGGTCACGGAAACCGCGGCGCGAAACTGCGACCGGATCAGCGAGCGCATATAGACCTCGCCGACGCCGGTTGCCTCGTCGATCTCTTCGCCGACGGTTCGTCGCACGTGTGCTGGGGCGGTTGCTTGCGAACTAGTGACTCGAACTCGCTGGCCGGGTCCAGGTTCTGCCGGGTCAGGCGACTGGGGCTTGCTCACGGGGTGCGCTCGCCGATGAGTTCGCGAAGTGCGCGGGTGTGGCGCCGCGCCACTTGCAACTCGATTTTGGTCTGGTTAGGTCCGGGAACGATGATGCTGGCACGACCGGAATTCATCCGAACCTCGGCGATATGGGCGCGGTTCACCATGATGCTTCGGTGAATTCGTAGGAAGCCAGCGTCGGCCCATTCCTCGGCGAGGGCGCCCAGCGGAGTGCGGATCAGGTGGCTGCTTCCGTCGAGCGTATGCAGGCGAACGTAGTCGCCCTGGGCTTCGGCGTGCGAGATTTGCGACCTGGAAATGAATCGGGTGACTCCGGCCAACTCCACCGCGATCGAGTCGTCCTGCTCCTTTGGTTCAACCTCCAGGCTCGTTGCGGCACGCCGCACACTTTCGCTAAGTCGTTCTTCACGAATCGGCTTGAGCAAATAGTCCACGGCGTTGAGGTCAAAAGCCTCGATCGCATGCTCATCGTGTGCGGTCACAAAAATGATCTGTGGCGGCGACTTGAACTTATCGAGCAGGCGAGCAATTTCGATACCGGTCAGGCCAGGCATGGCGATGTCGAGAAAGAGCAGGTCGATGTCGCCGGCCTCGAGTCGGCGCAGTGCCTCGGTGCCGGACTGGGCGGTGTCGATCTTGCCAATGCGTTCATCTCGGCCGAGCAGCCAGACGAGTTCATCGAGCACGGGCCGTTCGTCATCTACGACCAAGGTTCGCATTGCGCGGGTCATAGAAGTGAGCCTAGTCACATTCTGGATCGGTGATGCCTCGGGCGTGGAGCGCGTCGCCAGTGGAATAGGCGTGGGCGACGACCCGCACCGCTGCCGGACTCAATGTCGCTCTCGGACTGCGCCCCATGCCTCGGGCGACGGCCGCATCGCGGGTTTCACCGAAGATGGTAAATACGGTCGGTATCGAAGTCAGCATCAGCGAGAACGTCAAGGCCACCACGTCAGGGTTGACCCCGAACCGACGAAACGGGCCCAGCCAGCGGACGATTGCATCGAGCATTTCGTCCATCGCAGTGGTGGCAGTCACTATCGAAGCGGCCACAACTAGTCCAAGGACGGTAGCCAGAACCTCTACGGCCTTCGGCCAGCCTTGGGCCCAGAGTTGGTAGCTGACCGCTACGGCCATCACCAAAGCGAGCGGTCGCAGCGTATCGATCAGGGCTCGTCTGGAGATCCCCACCCAGCGCGCCACGATGACGGCAAGGACGAAGGCGATAACTGGAACTATTGGTCCAGGTGAGGCGACGATGGCGATGCTAAGAACCATCAGGGCACTCAGCTTTGGCCCCGGCGACAACCGATGCAGAACGGTGTCGCCGGGGATATGCAAGCCAATCGGGAGGCTTCGCCTCATGGGCTGACGCTCGCTCGATAGAAATCGACGGCTTCAGTGGCGGCGCCACCCGCGC
>JAKPAQ010000444.1 GCA_029779385.1 Actinomycetes bacterium
GTTGTCACCTTTGTGACCTGTGACACTCTCGACAGCATCTGAACTGCCCAGGAGGCCCCCTGTGACCGAGTCAACCATCAGCAACCTCGCGCACGAAGAACGCGTATTTGCCCCGCCGGCCGAACTTGCGGCCAACGCGAATGTGAAGGCTGACGAATACGATCGGGCCGCTTCGGACCGCCTTGGATTTTGGGCCGAGCAGGCCGGTCGGCTGACTTGGGACACTCCGTTTACCGAAGTCCTCGACTGGTCGAACCCGCCGTTTGCCAAGTGGTACGTCGGCGGAAAACTGAACGTCGCCTACAACTGCGTCGACCGCCACGTCGAGAACGGTCTGGGTGAAAAGGTTGCCTTCCACTTCGTTGGCGAACCAGGAGACACCCGCGACATCACCTATGCGCAGTTGAAGGACGAAGTCAGCCGGGCCGCGAACGCGATCACGGCACTCGGTGTCGAGGCCGGCGACCGGGTGGCGATCTATCTGCCGATGATCCCCGAAGCGGTCATCGCGATGTTGGCCTGTGCGCGTCTTGGCGTAGTTCACACGGTGGTCTTCGGCGGCTTCAGTTCCGACGCATTGGCCAGTCGGGTGCTCGACTGTGAAGCGAAACTGGTGATCACCGCCGACGGTGGCTACCGCCGCGGTTCGCCTTCGGCGCTGAAGCCCGCAGTCGACGAGGCGATCGAAAAGCTAGGCGACGACAGCCCGGTAACTAATGTGTTGGTCGTTCGTCGAACCGGTCAGGAAGTTGCCTTCAACGATGGCCTCGACCTGTGGTGGCACGACGTTGTCGACGGCGCTTCGGCCGAACACGAGCCGCAGGCCTTCGATGCCGAACACCCCTTGTACGTCATGTACACCTCCGGCACGACCGGCAAACCAAAAGGAATCCTGCACACCACCGGCGGCTACCTGACTCAGAGTGCCTACACGTTCCACGCGGTGTTTGACCATAAGCCCGAAACCGACATCTACTGGTGCACCGCCGACATCGGCTGGGTTACCGGCCACTCGTACATCGTCTACGGCCCGACCGCAAACGCCGCGACGCAAGTGCTTTACGAAGGAACGCCAGACAGCCCGCACAAGGGTCGCTGGTGGGAGATCATCCAGGAAAAGGCGGTCACGATCTTGTACACCGCCCCCACTGCAATCCGCACGTTCATGAAGTGGGGCGACGAGATTCCCGCGAAGTACGACCTGTCCTCGTTGCGGATCCTTGGCTCGGTCGGCGAATCGATCAACCCGGAGGCCTACGTCTGGTATCGCAAACACATCGGTGGCGACCGCACCCCAATCGTCGACACGTGGTGGCAGACCGAAACCGGCGCCCACATGCTTAGCCCCCTGCCGGGAGTCACGGTGGCCAAGCCTGGTTCGGCGATGGGCCCGCTGCCCGGCATTGCCGCAGACGTGGTCGACGACGCAGGCGTGCCGGTCGCCAACGGTGAGGGCGGCTACCTCGTGCTGACCGAGCCGTGGCCGGCGATGTTGCGCACGATTTGGGGCGACGACGAGCGCTTCAAGGAAACGTACTGGCAGCGGTTCCCCAACATCTACTTTGCCGGCGACGGCGCTAAGAAAGATGAGGACGGCGCTATCTGGTTGCTCGGGCGAGTCGATGACGTGATGAACGTGTCGGGTCACCGGCTCTCAACTACCGAGATTGAGTCCGCGCTGGTGTCGCACCCGGCGGTGGCCGAGGCGGCAGTCGTTGGCGCAGTTGACGATACGACCGGTCAAGCCGTCGTCGCCTTTGTGATTTTGCGTGAATCTGCCGCCGGTGGCGGCGACGAAATCGTTACCGAACTTCGCAACCATGTCGGTAAGGAGATTGGCCCGATCGCTAAGCCGCGCCAAGTGATGGTAGTGCCCGAACTGCCCAAGACCCGTTCGGGCAAGATCATGCGGCGCCTGTTGCGTGACGTGGCCGAGAACCGCGAAGTGGGCGATGCAACTACGTTGGCGGACTCCTCAGTCATGGAGCTAATCACCGCCGGATTGCAAAAACCAGGCGACAGCGACTGAGCTTGGGGCTGTCGGTCCTTTACTCGACACCGAGAGTCGGTACGCTCGAAATATGACCAATCCCAAGGACCAGCCAACGATCGGCAGCCTGCTCGCAGATGCCACTCGAGATATTTCGTCGATCATTCATGACGAGATTGCTTTGGCCAAGTCTGAGCTGCGCGTTAGTGTGCGCGCCGGTGGCTGGGGTTCGGCGCTGCTGGCTATTGCCGCGTTCATCGTTCTCCTAGCGGTGGTCTTGGTGCCATTTACGGTCGCCTTTTTCTTGACCATGACTGGCCTTCACGTGGCGTGGGCATTCTTGATCGTCACGATCGCGATGCTGCTCATTGCGGGGTTGGTTGGGTGGATCGGTACGACCCGATTCAAGAAGGTCACGGTGCCAGAACGGACGCTGGACTCGGCTCGCCGATTGCCTGAAACCTTCCGGGCGGGGTCGTCTCACGAACCTTGGAATTAGCGCCTCGCGACGCGGGTGAACACGCCGATCGCAAACACGATGGCACCGCCGACGGCCACAGGCAGCAGCCATGAGTCGAGCGAGGCAACAACTCGGTCGCTCAGAATCATTAGAAAGTTACCGACTGCTGGGTCTACGGCCAGCCTCGCGTCGATCACGTCTGGGATTATTTGCCGACCGGCGACATACCAAATTCCGGCGGCGACGATTGCTCCTGCACCAAGGGCGGCAAACATTGTGGACCGGCGGCGGGTGATTGCCAGTGCAAGCCCGGCAGCAATCGCGGCGATACCTAACGCGACCACGGCAACGGTGCTTGATTGGGCGACACCAGACACGAGCCTGCTTGGATCCTCCTTGCTGACTACCACCGGAAGTTCTTCGGGCGCAGCGAGTCTTATTGGCAGGTTGGAAGTCATTTCGTCTAAAGCCAGCGCAACTAGCGGCGCGAAGTCGAACTCGACTTCGGTGGGGGTTGGCCCAGCGAAAAGGCCGCGATGAGTGCGCCGAACCGATTCGGCCCACGCGTCCTCCCACCCGTCGGAGTCGGTGAATCTGATCATCGTGTTGGAAATGAGTCGGCTTACTTGGGCGCGAAAAATCACCGGTACGTCGACCTGCTCGACAAATGCCTGACCAGTCAAATCTGCGGCACTGACTTGAACTTCGCGGTCGGTGCCCATTTGGCTCGCAAGTTTTACAAATCCAGATTCGCTCTGAACGTTCACCGCTGCCCAACTCGCACCGATCCCAATAGTCATCGCGATGGTTGCAATCAGCCAGAGCAAAACGCTAACCACTGACCGGATCACGCGCATGTCCCAGTCGGTACGGCATCGTTAGCTTTGGAACCGGCCGTGGCTACTGGGAGAGCCTCACGAGCGGTGACCGCGTAGCCGGTGTCTGGATCGGATATGGACGCGGCAAAAATCACGCCGGCAACTTCACCACGTGGCGAGATCAGTGGACCACCGGAGTTCCCTGGCCGAACGTCTCCGCGCAAGGAGTAGACGTCGCGTTCGACGCGCCCCTTGCCAAAAATGTCTGGTCCGCGCAGGACGATTCGTCCACGAATTCGAGCGGCACCGGCCTGGAACGGGCCGTTCTCGGGAAAGCCGAGGATCACCGCTGAATCGCCTTGGCCCAAGGTGGTGTTGAACCGCAACGGGTCTGCGGTCAGGCCGGGCACTTTTAGTACGGCTAAGTCGAGTTGGGGATCGAAAAGCACCGTTTGTGCGCGGTAGGTCTTATTGCCAACGGTCACAGTCGGTTTGGAAACGCCGGCGACAACGTGTGCGTTGGTCATCACGCGCGTAGGGGCGGTAACAAACCCGGACCCTTCGACTGTGCGGCCACACTTGTTCGATCCGACGACCCGCGCGACGCTGCCATAGGATTCTTGAACCCCGGGCCGAGCGAGGACGGTTTTGCTCGGTGGCTCGGTGTCGGGGATTATTTCGGTTTCGAACGGGTCGAGGTACTGAGGAAAAACGTCGCCGGTAAGCGTGTCAGTGAATGCCCGCAGGGTGGATCCGGCCTGAGCAGGCATGATCGAGTTGACTTGGCGCAACACAATCGAATCGCGAGCGGCCACGCTCAAATAGGGCAGCGTTGATGCGCTAACTGCGTAGCCGAGTGCCCAGGCCGCCGCCATCACGACGGCAGTGCCGAAGGCCGCACCGACCAACGCGTCGACGAGACGAAATGCTCCAGTTTTGAGTTGTAGTTTTCGTCCAATAAGAGAACCAAGCACGTTGCCGATTCCGGCGATGGTGAAGACTGCTGCGATTGACAGGATTGCCGGGCCGACCTCGCCGCTTCCCGTGGGGATGAACCTCGGGACGAGGACGATGGCGAGCAAAAACCCCGCGAGCAGGCCGCCTGCTGAGAAAACATTCGAGACAAAACCGTGTCGCCAGCCCGCCCACGCGTAGACCACGAAAAGGAACAGCAGAAGGAAGTCGAGCCAGTTCAAGGCATAACCTCCTCGATGGGTTTGACCACCGTGGCATCCCAAGGCCGGTCCCAACCAAGTTTCTCGAACAGTCGCGAGACTATCCCGGCGGTGAATCCCCACAGCGGAACGGTCGCGCCCACGTCGAATGCCGGCCCAACCCAGCCAGACGGGTGCGAGACACTGAACCGATTTGCCGGGTCAACAAGTTGCGCAATGGGCGTCCAAAAGACTTCCTGGACTTCGGCCGGGCTTTGGGCGGTCAACAGCTTCGGCGTTGGCCAGTAGCCGAGTACGGAAGTCACCGCATGGTTGCTCGGCGGGAGCCATAGCGGAGGTAGGGTCCCAAAAACGTCGACCTCGGCCGGCGGCAGCCCCACTTCTTCGGCGGCCTCGCGAAGAGCGGTGTGGGTCGCGTCGGTGTCGGTGTCATCGCTGCGGCCGCCCGGGAAAGAAATTTGGCCGGCATGACTGCGCAGAGTCGAAGCCCGTTCGGTAAGTAACAGTTCAGGTCCCTGCGTGCCTTCAGCAAACAGCATTAGGACGGCCGCTGGTCGGGCTCCTTCGGGCGGATGCGGGAAACGGGGTGCGAGCTGCTCCGGCTCGACCGAAGAAAGAATGTCTGCCAACGGTTGCAACCAAGTCGGAAGTGAACTCATGCGGGTCCTTGGGTGGTGACGCCGGCTTCGGCGATGACTGGATCTGTTGGGCCTATTCCATAGGACGGGCACAAATGTGCCACCGGGCAAGCTCCACAGGTCGGTTTCTTGGCATGACAGCGACGTCGCCCGTGCCAAATCAACCGGTGGCACAGCATCGTCCAGTCCTTCTTCTCAAATAACGCGGCGAGGGCGAACTCTGTCTTGACCGGGTCTTTGGCGGTTGCCTCATCAACCCAGCCGAAGCGACGAACAAGACGAGCGACGTGGGTATCGACGGTGATGCCAGGGACGCCGAACGCATTTCCCAGCACTACATTCGCCGTTTTTCTTCCCACCCCAGGCAGGGTTACCAAGTCTTCGAGGCGCCCTGGCACCTGACCGTTGAACTGATCAACTAGACGGGCCGAAAGCGCGATGATGTTCTCGGACTTGGTGCGAAAGAAGCCGGTGGGGCCGACAATCTCCTCGACCCGGCTGCGATCGGCACCGGCAAGTGAGGCGGCATCGGGGTAGGCGCGAAAAAGGGTTGGGGTGACTGAATTGACTCTCCGGTCGGTCGTTTGTGCCGACAGAACGGTCGCGACCAGCAACTCGAAGGGGTTGGAAAAATCCAATTCGCAATCGGCGTCAGGGTAGGTCTCGGCCAAGAGGCGGTTCATTTTTCGGGCGCGGCGAACCAACG
>JAKPAQ010000673.1 GCA_029779385.1 Actinomycetes bacterium
TTCGACGATCTTGCGCAACTGCGGGTCTGGGCCAAAGAAGTGCTCGCGGTTGAACGCACCTGAGGCGATCGACAAGGTTTGGAACTCGCCGTCAGGAACTCGGTTCATCTGGTTTACCAGCGCGCCGGTGGTGTCTTGGGCGAGCAGGTCGTCCCATTGGCGACCCCAGACAACCTTGATGACGTTCCAGCCTGCGCCCAGGAAGTAGGACTCCAGTTCCTGAATGATCTTGCCGTTGCCGCGAACCGGGCCGTCAAGTTGCTGGAGGTTGCAGTTCACCACGAACGTCAGGTTGTCCAACTGTTCGCGTGCGGCCAAGCCGATCGCGCCAAGCGATTCGGGCTCGCCCATCTCACCGTCGCCTAGGAACGTCCAGACATGTTGGTCGCTGGTGTCCTTGATGCCTCGGTTTTGCAGGTAGCGGTTGAACCTGGCTTGATAAATCGAGTTGAGCGCGGCCAATCCCATCGAGACGGTAGGAAATTCCCAGTAATCGCTCATCGAGCGCGGATGCGGGTAGGAACTCAGTCCGTTGCCGGCGCCCTGGGAGTGTTCTTGGCGGAAGTTCTCCAGGCGATCCTTGGTGAACCGGCCCTCGAGGAACGACCGAGCATAGATGCCAGGGGCGGCGTGGCCCTGATAGAAAATCTGGTCGCCGCCACCGGGGTGATCCTTGCCGCGGAAGAAGTGGTTGAAGCCCACTTCATACAGGCTCGCGGCGGACTGATAGGTGGCAATATGGCCGCCGACTCCCAGACCCGGGCGGTTTGCTCGAGACACCATAACGGCGGCATTCCAGCGAATATAGGCGCGGATGCGTCGTTCGATCTCTTCGTCGCCGGGAAAGTCTGGTTCGCGCTCTGGCGGGATCGTGTTGATGAAGTCGGTGCTGCGAAGTGCCGGCATTCCCACGGCTCGCTCTCGGGCCCGTTCAAGCATCCGCAACATTACGTATCTGGCGCGTTCTCGCCCGCGCTCATCGACCATCTGGTCGAGCGAACTCAGCCAGTCGCGAGTCTCTTCTGGATCCGAGTCGGGCAGCTGGGTAGGCATGCCTTCGTGGATGATCGGGCGGTCTTGACCGGGTGTGGTCATCATGTACTCCCTTGGGTGTCGGGGCGGACCCTTCCATCAAACCACTCGAAGTTCGCTAGTGTGAGTGCGGTCAACTAAGAAATCGACCTACTAGCCAGTAGCAAAAGGGCTGCTGCGGTAGGAGAACTGGAGGTGTGGTGGACGCGGGCAAGCTGGGCTTCGTTTCAGACTCCGTCATTCAGGAGCTCGGCTGGGACGAAGACACTGAAGAAGAGTTGCGACTTGCGATCGAGACTCACACCGGTCACGAGATGGTCGATGGCGAGGTCGGCGATGTCGTCGACGGCGTCATTTTGTGGTGGCGTGAAGACGACGGTGATTTGACCGACGGGCTTTTGGACGCGCTGCAAGATCTCGCCGAGGGCGGTTTCGTCTGGTTGCTGACTCCAAAGGTCGGCCAGGCCGGTCACATTTCGGGTGCCGACATTGGCGAGGCCGCACCAATCGCAGGCCTGTCAATCACCACGACGGCCGCAGTTGGCCCGAACTGGGTCGTCACCAAACTTTCCACCCACAAGGGCTGAATATGACAAATTCAGTAGTCGAAGTGGGTGCGGCGGCGCCAGACTTCACTCTGCGAAACCAGCATGGTGAGGATGTTTCACTTTCGGGCCTTCGCGGCCAGAACGTGGTCGTCGTCTTCTACCCATTTGCTTTCAGCGGAATCTGCACTGGTGAACTGTGTGAGATTCGCGACAACCTAATAATGTTCAACGAAGCTGACGCGAAGGTGCTGGCCATTTCGGCCGACCCGATGTTTTCGCTCCGGGCGTTTGCTGAACAGGACGGGTACACCTTCGATTTGTTGAGTGACTTTTGGCCTCACGGCGAAGTTGCCAAGAAATACGGCGTCTTCCAGGATGCAATCGGTGCGGCAAGCCGGGGAACCTATCTGATTGACGCCGAAGGCATCGTTCGCTGGAAGGTCGAAAATGAACTCGGTCAAGCCCGTGAACTAGCCGAGTACAAGTCGGCTCTCGCAGAAATTTCTTCGCCTCAGCAGTAACTTCTGATTCAACATGTGGAATTCGCGCGCATTTGTTGTCGCAATCTGGTTTGATTGAGTCACCGCGCCGCTAGGGACCCGAGACCCTGGCGGCGCGGCTCCTTTGTGTCAGATGCGGTACGGTTTGATGCTGTCGGGCGAATAGCTCAGTTGGTTAGAG
>JAKPAQ010000491.1 GCA_029779385.1 Actinomycetes bacterium
GCTCAATTTCGCGCTTTGGTCAGCCGCCGGCCAACGGGTCGACGATCGAGCCATGACCGTGGCCTATGCCGGCCTGGACACCAAACTGACAATTTTGAGTTTGTTGGGTTGGGTTTCGGTTTTTGCGATCGCCGCCCTTTCGGGGTTTTGTCTAATTTTGGCCATCGTTCGTCGGCACGCTAGGGCGGCAATCGGTGCGCTCGTAATAATCGGCGGCGCCAACATCACCACCCAGATCCTCAAAAAGGAGATCCTTGAGCGGCCGGACTTCGGTTTGGGAGTTCACAACTCGCTGCCAAGTGGTCACGTCACCGTCGTGGCCGCCGCCACCGCCGCTCTGCTGTTGGTGATCGGCCCGATGCTGCGCGCAACGATGGCCGGGATCGGCACCTTAGCCACCGCGCTCACCGGACTTTCGACGATTGTCGCCGGTTGGCACCGGCCCGCCGACGTCATTGCCGCGTTGCTAATAGTCCTTGGTTGGTGTGCTTTTGGTGCCTTGGTTTCTGGCGGAAACAGAGTGCGAACCAGTGGAGTCTTGCTGACCTCATTTAGTGGGGCAATCGCCGCGCTCGTCGGCATCGTCCTCATCGGAGTTCGGCCAAGTAACGGCCTTGACGGTTTTTTTGATGCCGCCCTCGTGCTTGGTTCAGTCGCGGCCGCGACGGCGATTTCAGTTTCGATCATGGCTTGGCTCTGCCCGGTGCCAGATCGTCAGCCGTAGGTATCCCTGGGGCCACGGCCCTTGACTGAAAGTCGGCCCTTCCTCCAACTGGGTGCTTGTGGCCCACGGACTTCGACCCGCTGAACCAGACCCTCGCCGAGTTCGTCATTTAGCTTCGCCACCAGACGAGGGGCAAGGAGTTTCAGCTCGGTCGCCCAAGCCGTCGACGAGGTGCGAACTTTGACGACGCCGTCTTGAAAGTCCTCAACTTTGCTATGTTTTGCCACCTCAGGGCCAACAATCAGGGCCCAGTCACTAAAAACTCGCGAAGCCGCGACTTGAGATCCCCAACCCTGCTGGTGGACAAGATTCCCGAGCACCTGGCCGAAATCGACCGGATCCTCTAAATCTTGTCTACCTGAGGTCGGTCTGGGTCCCTTTTTTGGAAGCTTTTTCCTCGCCGGGGCGCCAGTGCCTCGATAGGAGTCAGCAATTTCGCGCGCCAACCGCAACTTGTCATCATCGGCCTCAGTCACCCGGCGTCACCTCCCCGGCGGCCACATAGAAAGTTTGGCCACGCAATTCGTCGGGAACATCGGCCTCAACTGCGGCAGTCACCAGTACCTGTTCGGCGGTGGCAACCCGTTTGGCGAGTCGAATCCGGCGTGCGCTGTCCAGTTCGGCAAAAACATCGTCGAGGATCAGCACCGGATCGTCGCCGTCTTGGCGAAGCAGCGAGAACGAAGCTAACCGCAGCGCCAACGCCAACGACCAAGATTCACCGTGACTGGCATATCCCTTGGCGGGCAACTCGCCGATTGCCAAACCGAGTTCGTCGCGGTGTGGGCCAACCAAACTCACGCCACGCTCCAACTCTTCGCGGCGGCGACCCAGGATTGCGGTTTGGAGCGCGGCCGAAATCTCTGCTGGGTCTCGCAGAAGTT
>JAKPAQ010000496.1 GCA_029779385.1 Actinomycetes bacterium
CTCCTTATCGTGGATGCGTTCCGCGGTGGGCCGCCGGTTCCGGCCCACTCGTACAGTGAACCGCTTCGATTGGCCGAGAACTTGGCCCAAGATGGCGCGATGACTGACGCGGGCATCGAACGCCTCGTCAAATATGTGGCCGAAGCGCGTTCGCAAGCCGAGGATAAGGGTGCCGAGCGAGTAATCGCGTTTGCGACGTCGGCGGTCCGCGACTCCCCGAACGCAGATTCGGTCCTGCGGCTGGTTCGCGACCAAACCGGTATGGACCTGCGCGTCCTGCCCGGTGAGGACGAAGCCCGCCTGACCTTTCTGGCGGTTCGTCGCTGGTTCGGCTGGTCGGCCGGCCGTATCGGCATGTTCGATATTGGCGGCGGCTCCTTAGAACTCGCAGTAGGCGCTGACGAAAGTCCAGAAGCCGCCGTGTCGTTGCCGTTGGGGGTAGGCCGGTTGACTCGTGAGCGGTTCGACCGCGGCGAAGCGTTCGCCGATGTTCGCCGCGACGTTCGCCGCGAGATCGGCGCCGTGGCCGGGCCGCTATTGCGAAACGGCGGTTTCGACCGGGCAGTCGCCACCAGTAAGACGTTTCGTTCGCTTGCCCGGATGTGCGGAGCCGCCCCACGCGCTGAGGGGCCGTATGTTCGCCGGGAACTGCGTTTTGGTGATCTTCAGCAACTGGTTGGACAATTGCGGGTCTCTACGAATGACCAGATCGCCGAACTTCCAGGAGTGTCGGCAACTAGAGCGCATCAGATGCTTGCCGGCGCGCTAGTGGCCGAAGCGACGATGGATCTTTTCGGCCTGGAGTTGCTTGAAGTGTGCCCGTGGGCACTTCGCGAAGGCGTTCTGATCGAGTATTTGGATCACCTATGACCGCGGTCGTCCTACGCTGGGAGGCGTGAGCGTGTCTAAACATCAACCTCGAGTTTCGCTGTCCACCTCTTCGGTGTACCCGGGCGGAACTGCTGCGGGCTTTGAAGCCGCAGCCAGACTCGGTTACGACGGAGTCGAAGTAATGGTTGGCCTCGACGACGTCAGTGCCGACACCACCGCGGTCAAGGCACTTTCGAAGTCTCATGGGATCGACATTGTTTCTGTTCACGCGCCCTGCTTGCTGGTGACTCAACGGGTCTGGGGGACCGAGGCTTGGGGCAAACTCCATCGAAGTGCCGAGATGGCGCTGGACGTGGGCGCGGACACCGTCGTGGTGCACCCACCGTTTCGCTGGCAACGCGAGTACGCCAAGGGATTTGTCGAAGGAATCGCGCGGCTCGAAGACGAATACGATGTCGCCTTCGCGGTCGAGAACATGTATCCGTGGCGCTCGGGCAAGCGCGAGTTCCAGGCTTACGCGCCCGGCTGGGATCCGCTGCCGCACAGTTACGAAAACGTGACCGTTGATTTCTCCCACGCATCGACCGCGCAGATCGATACGTTGAAGTTGCTCGATGATCTTGGTGACCGGCTCGCGCACATCCACTTAGCTGACGGCAGTGGGTCGTTCAAGGATGAGCATTTGATCCCCGGGCGAGGCGATCAAGGTTGCGACGTGCTTTTGGCGAGGCTGGCGCAGAACAACTTCGCTGGCCATGTCGTGGTCGAAGTCAACACCCGTAAAGCTCCCGATCGCGATGCTGACTTATTGGAGGCATTGGACTTCGCTCGCCAGCACCTTGGGGTTGCTGCGGTCTAATCGGCCCTGACCTTGTTGGCCCACCTGCTGGCCACGAACGAGCCGACGATCAGTTGAAGTTGGTGGTACAGCATCAACGGCAAAATCATCAGCGGGAAAGTACTCGCCGAGAACAGCACGCTGGCAATCGGCAGCCCGGCCGCCAGCGACTTGTTCGTCCCACAGAAGTAGATGGCAATTTGGGTGCCCCGATCGAAACGCTTCGAGGCAAGTAGGCAGTAGGCCGAACTAATCGCGAGCAAGGCCGCGACTGAGACGATGACTACGGCCGCGTCAAGCCAGCGAAGTTGTGACCAAACGCCGGCGTTGGTTCCTTTGCTGAAGCCCGCATAGACCACGAGCAAGACCGTCGACCGGTCGAATCGCAGTAGCGTGCTGCGGTGATCGTTGACCCAACCGGCAAGCCACCGTCGAGAAAGTTGACCGAGCGCAAATGGCAGTAACAACAGCAGCACGATGCGCCCGATTGCGGTGGCGGTTATTGCCGCGTGGCTGCCGATTAGAGCGGCGACCAGCAGCGGAGTGAGGAATACGCCAAGCAGGCTAGACAGGCTGGCCGCGACAACTGCAACCGCGCCATCTCCACCCGCGATCCCGGTAAAGGCAACCGACGACTGCACAGTCGAGGGGACGGTGCACAAGAACAGCAGCGCCGCAAGTAGTGCGGGACTTATTGCTGCAGGTGAAAACAGGTGGAGTGACAGACCTAGGAGCGGGAACAGGCCGAAAGTGATTGAGACGATCAGCAGGTGTGCTCGCCAGGCGGTGGCACCGTTTCTCACCTCCGCGGTGGACAGTCTGGCGCCGTAGAGGAAGAACAGCATTGCAATGCCAATTTGAACCAGAACCCCGACAACCTCGCTCGCAGTGCCTTGGGCGGGCAGCACAATTCCCATGCCGGCAAAGGACAGCAGCAGCACTAGGAACGGGTCGATTCGCATTTGGCTCACCGTATCTGGCTGCGGCTCGGCGTCGGGTGCCCAGGCGCTTGGCGAGGCTGCGATTCTTTACTCATGAGTGCGACCAAGATCGGTTCGGTTTGCGTGTTTTGCGGTTCAAGGTCGGGCACGGACCCGGAGTATGTGCAGAGCGCAAGGGAATTGGGTGCGGCGCTTGCCCGAGCGAACGTGACCCTAGTTTTCGGCGCCGGTGGAATCGGCTTGATGGGGGCGGTGGCCGAAGGCGCGCTGGCCGGTGACGGTCACGTCGTTGGAGTAATCCCCGAATCTCTACTTAAGCGCGAGAGTGGCAACGGCAATCTGCCCGAGGTGCATGTCGTGGACACGATGCACGAGCGCAAAGCGAAAATGCATGAACTGGCTGACGCCTTTGTGGTCTTGCCTGGTGGCTTGGGTACCTATGAGGAGTTCTTCGAGATTTTGACTTGGCGCCAACTCGGCTTCCACGACAAGCCGATCGTGGTCGTTGATGTGGCGGGCTATTTCGCTCCCCTGCGCGAGATCGTGCGTCATGGTGGTTCTCAAGGTTTCCTCGGCCCGGCCGATGAGGACTTGTTCGTCGTGGTGGACACGATCGACGCGGCACTCGAATTCTTAGGCATAGCCTGCTGACTTGCCCGATTTCTGGGGTCCGGCGACAGCGAACTGTTGGGGAACTACGCTCCTTGTATGAGAATCGCGGTCGTTGGCGGTGGCGTTATGGGTGGGACTTTGCTCACGGCGATGGCCGGTGCAGGGTATGAAGACCTAGTCGTAGTCGAGCGCAGTGAACAGCGGCGACTTGCCTTAGCCGGTCAGGGTTTTGAGACGTCTGCGGAGTTGGCTGCCGTGGCCGGCGCCGATGTGGTCCTGCTGGTGACCAAGCCGCAAGATGTTCCTTCGGTCCTTGCCGAACTCACTGGCTTTGTTGACGCCGAGGTAACCGTGGTCTCGTTGGCCGCTGGCGTGCGCACCGCAACCATCGAGGAAGCCTTGGTTGATGGGGTTGCCGTCGTGCGGGCGATGCCGAACACGCCCGCCGTTATCGGCTTGGGTGTCTTTGGGGTTTCGCCCGGTTCGGCGGTGAGTTCGGCCAAACTGCAAGAAGTCGTCGACTTGTTGTCGGCCGGCGGTGATGTGGTTGTCCTTGATGAGTCTCGCCAGGACGCGGTTACGGCGATTTCAGGATCTGGGCCGGCGTACTTGTTTTATCTGGCCGAGCACATGATTGCCGCCGGGGTGGCTGCTGGCCTCGAGGAGGAAACGGCGCAGACCTTGGCCGTTCAGACCCTGAACGGAGCGGCCCAACTGCTGTCTCAGTCGAGTGAGTCAGCCCAAGAACTACGTCGGCGAGTTACCTCGCCGAACGGAACCACCCACTCGGCGATTACGACTTTCGACCAGTTGGGCGTCGGCGCAGGGGTCGAGGCAGGTGTCCGGGCAGCAATTGGTCGCTCGGCCGAACTAGGCTGACAGCATGGACGATCGCGCCGCGGTGGTGTTTGACGAGCGCCTAACCGATTACGACTTCGGGCCCTCGCACCCGATGGCTCCTGTGCGGGTGAAGTTGACGATGGCTTTGGCCGGCGAATTGGGTGTGCTCGACCGCCTCGATGTGGTGGGTGCGAAAGCTTCGACCGAATCTGAACTGCTGGCCGTGCACACGCCCGATTACATCGAGCGGGTAATGAATCTGAGTAAACATCCGATTCATGCCGACGCTGATCACGGCTTAGGAACCGAGGACAATCCGGTATTTGCTGGCATGCACGAGGCCAGTGCGTTGATTACTGGGGCGAGTGTCGAAGCGGCTCGACTGGTTTGGACCGGCGAACGCAAGCGGGCGATCAACGTCAGCGGCGGACTGCACCATGCGATGCCGGGCCGAGCGAGCGGCTTTTGTGTCTACAACGATGTGGCGATGGGTATCCAATGGATGCTGGATCACGGCGCCAAGAAAATCGTCTATCTAGACGTAGATGCTCACCACGGTGACGGCGTGCAGGCGATTTTCTACCACGATCCTCGGGTGTTGACGATTTCGTTGCATGAGTCGCCCAAGTCTCTTTTCCCGGGAACGGGCTACTCGACCGAGGTTGGCGCCGAGGGAGCCGAAGGATCTGCAGTGAATGTTCCGCTGCCGCCGGGGACTTCCGATGCCGGCTGGTTGCGCGCGTTCCATGCCGTCGTCCCACCGATCGTCCGCGAGTTCGCTCCTGAGGTCATTGTGAGTCAGCACGGCTGTGACTCCCATATGGACGATCCGCTCACCAACCTCATGCTCAGCGTCGATGGTCAGCGGGCGTCGTATTTGGCGGTGCGTGACCTGGCCGATGAGGTGACCGGCGGTAAGTGGGTTTCTACCGGTGGCGGCGGTTATGCGGTCGTCGATGTCGTTCCGCGAGCTTGGGCGCACCTGTTGTCGATCGTGTCGGGATTGCCGCTGGACCCAGATACGCCGACCCCGGACGCTTGGCGACACGAGGTCGAGCGGTTGCGCGACCAGCCCGCGCCGCTGCGGATGACTGATGGGCGACGAGCGCTCTATCGCAGTTGGGAAGAGGGTTATGACCCGGCTTCCTGGCTCGATCGTTCGATTCAAGCCACCCGCGCCGAGGTGTTCCCGCTGAACGGACTTGATCCCACATATTGAGAACAGATTCCACAATGTGACGCGTGTCGCCGAATTTGTTTTTCTATTTCTATTCACACTCGTCCCATGAGCCACTAGGCTTCCAACAAGCATGCGCGCTCATTCTCCGGTGGGGAAGCCGGAGAGCGCGCGTGCCCCTAGGGAAAGAATGGGTGTGGAGATGACCGAGGGAACTCGTTTTATGACGGTAGCCGAGGTCGCGGATCAAATCCGCGTCTCGAAGATGACCGTGTACCGCCTGGTTCACTCCGGTGAACTTGAGGCCGTACGGGTCGGTCGTTCGTTCCGCGTGCCAGAGCACGCAGTGGACGAACTGCTTGATAAATCCTTTTACCAAGCTGGTTGATTAGTCGCTGGCCTGACCCGTCGGGCCAGCGATTGGTCATTGTCTGAGACCACGTGCTCACCGGGTTTGTGTGATCGCCTAGGGTTGGTCCGTCCGGAGAAGTACAGAACGAGGTGTGTTGTGGGTTCAGTCATCAAGAAGCGTCGCAAGCGGATGTCTAAGAAGAAGCACCGCAAGATGCTAAAGCGCACTCGTGTGCAGCGTCGCCGTCTGGGCAAGTGACAGATGAGCGAGGTCGTCCTTGTTACGGGCGCGGCCACGCCTGGCGTGGCACTTGCTGCCCGCCGCCTCGCTGAAACCGCCGGAGTACGAGTTGTCGCGGTAGACACGACTCTCCCGGAGGATGATCTCGGGCCAGCCAAGTTCGTGCGTGCCGACATTCGTACACCTGTTATCTCGAAGGTCTTGGCCGTCGAAGGCGTCAACACCGTCCTGCACATGGATTTGGCGCCGATGCGCCCGCGTGGCACTGGAAGTGCCACCAAAGAAATCAATGTCATCGGAACGATGCAGGTACTAGGGGCTTGTCAGCGCTCCGACACCGTTAGTCGTGTTGTGATGATGTCGAGTTCGGCGGTCTATGGGACGTCTCCGCGTGACCCGGCCGTATTCAAGGAGTCGGCGACGGCTCGCGGCGGGACCAAATCTGGCTTCGCGAAAGACGTAGTAGAGGTCGAGGCGTACGCGCGCGGCTTTGCCCGACGACGACCAGATATTTGTGTGACGACTTTGCGGATGGCTCAGTGCGTCTCGCCGCATTTCTCAAGCCCGCTGGGACTGTATTTTTCGAATCCAGTTTTGCCGGTGCCGATGG
>JAKPAQ010000511.1 GCA_029779385.1 Actinomycetes bacterium
AGGGTTACGACACACCCACGGATTTACGCTTCTGCATTAACGGAATTGCACTAACTCATCAGGCCGATTAGTACCTACCTGTCCACAATCTGGAAGCCGGTCGTGGCCCGAACGAACTATGTGGTTAGAATCTAGGTAACTCATATTTACGTCGATTCGGGGGGACGACGAAATTTGAGCCGTTAGTCCCCCTGAGATTGACGTTTCACTCGCGACACACCGTGTCAACGTGGCAAAACGTCAATCTCAGGGGTTTCTTGGTTCAGGGCCACAGTGTTCTATCAGGGCCACAGGGCCGTCAGTTCACTCAGCGAGAGGGCGCGTCCGGTGTAGAAGGGCAGTTCCTCGCGGACATGTCGCCGCGCCTCAGTGGCGCGGAGTTCTCGCATTAGATCGACGATTCGATGCAGTTCATCTGCCTCGAACGCCAGCAGCCATTCATAGTCGCCCAAGGCAAACGAAGCGATCGTATTTGCGCGAACGTCCGCGTAGTCGCGGGCGGCCTCGCCGTGCTCACGCCGCAACTGCCGACGTTCGTCGTCGGGCAGCAAGTACCAGTCATAGGATCGCTCGAGCGGGTAGACGCAGACGTATCGCCGCGGCGAATCGTCGGACAAGAACGCTGGCACGTGGGACCGGTTGAATTCGGCTGGACGGTGCAGGCCCGCGTTGGACCAAACCGGCGCGAGATGGCCGCCCAGTCTCGTGCGTCGAAAAGCGTTGTAGGCATCTTGGAGCGCGTCAGCCGTGGGCGCATGCCACCAGATCATCAGGTCGGCATCGGCCCGCATACCGCTTAGGTCGTAGGTGCCGCGCACCACGACATCACTTTTGGCGAACTCGGCGAACAAGTCCTCAACTTCGCTGGCCAGCTCGGTGCGATCAGCATCGCCAATTCGATTTTCAACTCGAAACACCGAATACATCGCGTATCGAATCGTGGCGTTGATCTTTTCTACGTCTACTTCTTCGCTTCCCATAATGTCCATTCTCACTGGGCCAAAATTCGACGCGCGGCGGCCCTCGCCGTCGCGATTACCGCAGCGATGCCGACCCCCTCGTAGGCGGCCCCGCAAACTTCCAAACCGGTCACGGACGAAACATCGTCGAAGATCGTCCCCACTGCCTGCAGGTGGCCGACCTCGTACTGCGGCAAACCCGCACCCCAACGCTGGACGCGCGATGCGACTACCTGTCCCACCTCGCCGACCGGTTCGATCATTCGTCGCAAGTCGGCCAAGGCCAGCGCAGTAAGTGCCTCATCGTTTTGCTGCAGGACTGCCGTCTCGCCTGCTCGCCCAAGCGAAACTCGCACGACGTCTCGCCCATGCGCCCGGTCACGAACCCACTGCCACTTGGTTGACGAAAATGTCGCAGCCTTGACGCTCGAGTCTTCTACTGGCGGCACCAGAAATCCGCTCGCTGTCGGCAAATTCGCGCCCTCAAGTAAGAACGCCACGACCACCACCGATGCGTAGTCGACTCCCGCCAAAGCAAATGCGGCGTTAGGAGCCTCGATCGCCAACAGGCGACTGGCGGCCGGAGCTGGGGCGGCCATTACCACTGCATCGAAAGTTCCTTTGGTGGCCGAAGTGGTCGGGCCCACCACGAGCTCCCAGCTGTTGCCTACTCGAAGGACTGACCGAACCGTCGAGCTCGTTCGCACCTCGAGCTCACCAGCCGCGATGATTGTGGCGGGCAACCGCCCCACGCCGCCACGAATACCCATCACCATCGGACCTTGTTTAGGTACTACTGCTGCCGCTGCGCCTGCCAGGTCTTCGCCAAGCGCAGCAATCATGGGTGCTGCCGCCGCCAACGACAACTTGTCCGACTGCCCGGCGTAAACCCCGCCGAGGATCGGCTCGACCAAACGGTCGACTACCTCACGGCCTAGTCGTGACTCCACGAAGGCACCCACGGAAACGTCTTCAGTCGGCATTGGGACAGACCTAGGGGTCACCGGATCGGCCAAAATCCCCGAATCGGCGACCTCGGTAAAGTCCCGCGGGATCCCCATCACTGTCGACGGCAAATTTCGCAATTTTCCGTGGCTCCAGATCATTGGACCCAGTTCCACGGGTGCAACTAAGTCTGCCGCCAAGCCGACTTCGGTGATCAGCTCGATTGCTTCTGGCCGACGAGCAAGGACCGCCTCTGCACCGACGTCGATAGTTACGTCCGCGAGTTCTCCGAGCCGCAGTTTCCCGCCAACTTGATTGGCGCCCTCGAATACGACCGGCTCTGCGCCCAGCCGCTTTAGCTCAAATGCTGCAGTCAGGCCGGCGATGCCGCCGCCAACGACCGCGACACGCATTTCAGGCACCCACCGGTTCGTATTGGTGAACGAAGTCGACTAGCCGGGTGAGTGAATCTGGGTCGGTCGCTGGTAGGACGCCGTGGCCAAGGTTGAAAACGTGGCCCCTCGCGGCCAGCCCGGCCTCAATGATCTCCGCGGCCCGATTGTGTACAACCTCGGTCGGGGCGAATAGCAACGTGGGATCGAGGTTTCCCTGAACTGCCCGGTTAGGTCCGACACGCTCGATCCCGGCCGAAAGCGGCACCCGCCAGTCGACGCCGACCACATCGGCGCCGACCTCGCCCATTCT
>JAKPAQ010000516.1 GCA_029779385.1 Actinomycetes bacterium
AATCAACCAGGCCGGGGTTTCGGTAATCATGGTGGAACAGAACGCCCGGCGCTGCCTGCAAATCTGCGACCGCGGCTATGTCCTAGATCAGGGCACCACCGCCTACAGCGGCACGGGCCGCGACCTAGCCAACGACCCGAAGGTCATCGAACTGTACTTGGGCACGCTCGGCCAAGAAGCGAGCTGAGTCAGCGCCAGTAGCACACTTTGGCCGTTCGTAACCAAACTGAACTTCGACCAGAAAATGACTGCGGGCCCCGGTTTCCCGGGGCCCGCAGTTTCTTCCTGAACTGGTTCAGCTCATTCGATCGTGCCGGGGATGAACTCGACCGGCTTGAACTTGCCGTCAGTGCCGTACAGGTTGATGCCGATGGACGCTGCCGTCGGGCTACCGGTTGCACCGAGTTCGATCGGACCGGAGACACCGTCATAGTCGATGTCCTTGCCGTCCTTCAACAGGGCCGCGCACTCCTTGAACGTCGTGCACTTCTCGCCACCCTTGGTGACGTTGACGATCTCAGAAGCGACAGCCTCGCCCGAATCGTCACCGGCCGCGATTGCAGCTAGTGCCGAAACGACAACCGCGTCGTAGGACTCGCCCGCGTAGGAGAAGTCGGTCAACTTAGGATCAACTTCGAGCAAACGCTTACGGAACTCTTCGGGGGCTTCGGCGCCAGGAATCGTACCCTTAACGCCCTTCAGTTCAGCCTTGAACGATTCCGTGGAGTAGTCGGCGGTGTTGCCGTCAACGAAGTAGGTCGGCACGTCTTGCGGGCCAACGTTCTTGGCGACGAGTTGCGGGATGATCTTCTTCGTCTCGTCGAACGCGATCAACACGATTGCGTCAGGCTTGGAGGCGGCAACCTCGTCGACCTGAGCATCGAAAGATGCGGCCTTTTCACCGTAGAAGGAAGTTACCGAAACCTTCGAGCCAGCGGCCTCTAGCCCCTTCTTGATTTCAGCGGCGAGCGTCTCGCCGTAGGAATCCTGGCGGGCCAAGAGTGCAACATTCGCACGTTCATCTTTAACTAGCAGGTTAGAGACAACTGCGCCCTGCAGGACGTCAGAAGGTGCGGTCCGGAAGTACAGGTCAGCTCCGTCATATGGCTTCTCGTCGAAGGCGGTCGAGGTGTTCGCCGGGGAGAACATGACAACGCCAGCGGACTGGATCTTGTCGATTACGGTCATCGAGACGCCCGAGGATGCCGCACCGACGATTACGTCCGAACCGGCCTTGATTAGTTTGTCGGTCTCAGCCGGAGCGATGCCCGAGTCGGCGTCGCCGGAGTCGCCCTTGACATGCTTGACGTCCTTGCCGTTGACACCGCCGGCCTCGTTGATTTCCTTGACGGCCAAGTCAACGCCAGCGAACTCTGGCGGGCCGAGGAAGGCGAGGCTGCCGGTCTGTGGGAGCAAGGAGCCGATTACGAGCTCGCCGTTGCCCTTTGCAACGTCCTTGTCCTTGTCGTCACTGCTGTCACCGCCGCCGCAGGCAGCGAGGGTGAGCGCGCTTGCGCTGACAATTGCTGCTAGGCGGAGCGTCTTTGTGGTGCGCTTCATCAATCCTCCGGGTGTGTTGATCCGGGCACGAGACGGTTGTCCCGGCGCGATTGGAGTTGAATTTAGTCGCCAAATGTGTCAATTTCTCGCACGAGAGATGTTTGGAGTGTTTCGTAGCCAACTTGTAACCATCGTCACATTGCTGGTCGAACTACTGCTTGAGGCCCGGGCCGTTCTCGATTACTGCTTCGGCGACTTGACGCATCGAAAGTCGAACGTCCATCGCCGTCTTTTGGATCCACCTAAATGCATCAGGTTCGCTCAGTCCAAGTGCGTCTTGAAGGATCGACTTTGCCCGTTCCACGGACTTTCTAGTGGCCAACTGCTCTTCGAGGTCGCCCACCTCTGTTTCGAGTGCCTTGAGTTCGCCAAACCGACTAATCGCCATCTCAATTGCCGGCACCAAGTCAGAAGCGGTGAAAGGTTTGACCAAGTACGCCATCGCACCCGCATCGCGGGCACGCTCAACGAATTCGCGCTGACTAAAGGCAGTGAGCATAACCACCGGGGCGATTCGCTCACCGGCAATTTGCACCGCCGCGGTGATCCCATCCATTACTGGCATCTGCACATCCATCATCACCAAATCCGGCATCAAGGCGCGGACAAGATCGACTGCGGCTTGGCCGTCGGCGGCTTCGCCAACGACGTCATAGCCCTGTTCTGCCAGCATTTCAGCCAGATCCATTCGGATCAGTGCTTCGTCCTCAGCAATAACGACGCGGGGATTGGGGGTCGAGGTTTGCGCGGGTTCAGTCACCCCGTAAGGTTATCGGGCAACGTGGTGCGCCGAGATGGCGGAATGGTAGACGCGATGGTCTCAAAAACCATTGTCCGAAAGGGCGTGCGGGTTCGAGTCCCGCTCTCGGCACCGATTGCTCAACAGTCACAGACACTCACCCTCAAGATGTAGTCAGCTGTTACAGCACTGGTATCGTCTGCGTCATGTTCAACTTTGAGTTACTTGGCCTAAACGGTCTCTTTTGGCAAACCATCTTGATCCTTGCCGTTGGATCGGTCCTGCTGGCTATTTCACTCAAGAACACGACTACGGGCCTCAAAGCAGTCGCAATCCTGCTCGCCCTGCTGGTGTTCGTGCCGATGACCAGATTCAACTGGTGGATTTCCTCAGGAGACCCTGAACTAAACCCCGACGCCGGCAGCAACATCACAAGCCAACTTCACTACCTGTCGCTGGCCGTGATTGTCGTACTAATGGCCGTTTTCCTACTGGCCGTTCGAGCGCTAGCAAAGCGCAAGGCCAAGACGATTCAGTTGACCTCGGGCGGCAGTTCGTCTGTTTCATAGGCCGCCACGACCCGATTGATCGCATCGCCCATCTTGTGAATGCGGATCGCATTCGTCGAACCCGGGATTCCCGGAGGGGCCCCGGCGACGATAACCACGCGGCAACCCTGATCGCAGCGTTGCTGACCTAGCAACTCACGATCGACCTGCAAAGCGATCTGGTCAGTGTGGCTGATTTGGGGAGTCAAGAAAGTCTCCACTCCCCACGTCAGTGCCAGCTGGTTTCGAACTAGCACCTGGGGCGTGAACGCAAGCACCGGGATCGACGAGCGATACCGGGCCATTCGCCGGGCCGAATCACCCGTGGTGGTAAAGGCAATCATCAGTTCGGCTTGAACCGCTTCGGCGACCTGTGAGGCTGCGCGGCAGACGATGCCGGTAGTCGTCTTGGGCTCCCACGTGAAGGCTGCCATCCTCGGCAGACCGTGGTCCTCAGTCGACTCGACGATTCGCGCCATGATCCGCACCGTCTGAATCGGGAACTGACCGATGCTCGTCTCGCCGGAGAGCATTACCGCGTCGGCGCCATCGAGCACCGCGTTTGCGACGTCACTGGCTTCAGCGCGAGTCGGCCGAGGCGCCGAAATCATCGAATCCAACATTTGCGTCGCGACGATTACCGGCTTGGCATTGCGCCGCGCCTTCTCGATGATCAACTTCTGGACGATAGGCACATCTTCGAGCGGCAGTTCCACACCCAAGTCGCCGCGCGCAACCATGAAGCCGTCGAAAGCGTCGATGATCTCGTCGAGGTTGGTGATCGCCTCAGGCTTTTCGAGTTTGGCGATGATGGGGCGCTCGACGCCCTCCTCAGCCATGATCTGGCGAACGTCATCAGCGTCGGCGGCCGAACGTACGAATGAAAGCGCGATGAAGTCCACATCTGCACGCAACGCCCAGCGAAGGTCCGCAATGTCCTTCTCGCTGAGCGCAGGGACGCTGACGTTCACGCCAGGCAAGTTGATGCCCTTGTTGTTGCTGACCTCGCCAGGCACCTCGACGGTAGTGACCACGTCAGTCTCGGTCACCTTGACTGCGCGCAGCCGAACTTTGCCATCGTCAATCAAGATCTCGTCGCCAACCTGAACGTCACCGGGCAGTCCGTCATAGGTTGTCGAGCACAGGTCAGCAGTCCCGACGACGTCGCGAGTCGTGATCGTGAACTTGTGACCGAAGTTCAACTCGTGTGGCCCATCAGCGAATCGGCCAAGCCGAATCTTCGGCCCCTGCAAGTCAGCCAAGACCGCGATCGCTTTTCCGGTGGCTTCGGCGGCTTGGCGAACTCGCTGGAGTCGACGCAACTGCTCAGACTGTTCGCCATGGCTCATGTTGAGCCTGGCAACGTCCATGCCAGCTATCGCCAGTTCGAGGATTTTTTCCGAAGTGTCAGTTGCCGGACCGAGGGTACAAACTATCTTGGCTCTACGCACACGTCCAGCCTAGTGGTCGAAGTTTGCTACCCGCGAGTCATGCAACCGAAGTCACACCATTCACACGGTCAGCGGGCGAACATCGGGGCCAATCGGGCGAGGCAAGGTAGTTGACCCGGTCAGCCAAGCATCGACGCTCGCGGCAGCCGCTCGGCCCTCCGCGATAGCCCAAACGATCAGCGACTGGCCACGACCTGCGTCACCGGCAACGAACACACCGTCGACGTTTGTCATGTAGTTCTGGTCGCGCGAAATGTTCCCGCGACCGTCGACCGCCACCTCGAGTTGTTCAACCAAACCGCTCGTCTGCGGCCCGGTGAACCCCATCGCGAACAGCACCAGTTGCGCGTCGATCACCTTTTCGGAGTTTGGCACCTCTTCGAACTTGCCGTCTTTGAGTTCCACTTCAACTAGGCGCAGGCCGACAACGTTTCCGGACTCATCGCCTACGAATTCCTTGGTCGAGACCGAGTAGACGCGTTCGCCGCCCTCCTCGTGCGCCGAAGCGACCCGATAGATCATCGGATAAGTCGGCCACGGGTTGGCTTCGGGGCGATCTTCACCTGGTTGCGGCATGATCTCAAGGCTTGTCACCGAACGAGCACCTTGACGAATCGACGTGCCAAGGCAGTCCGCGCCGGTGTCGCCGCCGCCAATAATGACGACATCTTTGCCGGTGGCCAAGATCTGGTTCTCGACCGTCTCCCCCACCGCTACTCGGTTCGCCTGCGGCAGGAAGTCCATCGCCTGATGGATGCCCGCCAGTTCACGACCCGGCGCGGGCAGATCACGCCGGATTGTCGACCCGATCGCCAAGACGACCGCGTCGTAACGCTCACGCAGTTCCTTGCCGGTGAACTTCTCACCGATCTCGACGCCGGTCCTAAAGACCGTGCCTTCACGCTGCATCTGACTAATCCGGCGATCAACATGAACCTTTTCCATCTTGAACTCGGGGATTCCGTAGCGAAGCAGACCGCCGGCCTTGTCATCTCGTTCATAGACCGCAACCGTGTGGCCGGTGCGAGTCAACTGCTGCGCAACGGCCAAACCGGCCGGGCCAGAGCCGATGACCGCAACGGTCTTGCCGGTCAGCCAGTCAGGAGTCTGCGGCTTAACGTTGTGGCGCTCCCAAGCCTTCTCAATGATGGACACTTCGACGTTCTTAATGGTCACCGCATCGCGGTTGATGCCGACCACACAAGCGGTTTCACACGGTGCCGGACAGAGCCGACCAGTGAACTCGGGGAAGTTGTTCGTCGCGTGCAAGCGATCGATGGCTTCGTCCCAGTCGTCGCGCCAAACCAGATCGTTCCACTCGGGGATCAGGTTGCCCAGCGGGCAGCCCTGGTGGCAGAACGGAATACCGCAATCCATGCAGCGTCCCGCCTGCTCCGAAATAATCGGCAACAAAGCTTTGCCTGCTCCGCCTGGATAAACCTCATTCCAGTCGTTAACTCGTTCCGACACCGGGCGCCTAGGGGCAACTTGGCGTGGTGTGGTCATAAAACCGCGGGGATCAGCCACGAGCGGCCACCTCCATCATGCGTGCAGTGGTCTGTTCATCTGAGAGTCCTTCAGCTTCTGCCGAGGCCTTGGCTTCGAGGACGAGCCGGTAGTTGACCGGCATGATTTCGGTAAACCGCGAGACGCTATTGGCCCAGTCGCCAAGGAGTCTTTCGGCGACTGCTGAACCGGTCTCGGCGAGGTGCTTTCGCAAGATCGCCTCCAGTTCAGCCGAGGTTTCCTCGGGCACGGGGCGCAGTTCAACCATCTCGCGGTTGACCAGTGAATGGTCTAGGTCGAGCACATAGGCAGATCCGCCGCTCATTCCGGCAGCAACGTTGCGTCCGGTCTTACCCAAGATCACCACTCGCCCACCGGTCATGTATTCGAGTGCGTGATCGCCAACTCCTTCAACGACCGCGGTCGCACCAGAGTTACGTACACAGAATCGTTCGCCGACCATGCCGCGCAGGTAGATCTCGCCGCCGGTGGCGCCAAATCCGATCACGTTTCCGGCGATTATTTGCGCCTCAGCAGTGAACGATGATTCGGGTGCGGGTGACACGATGATCCGCCCGCCCGAGAGTCCCTTGCCGACGTAGTCGTTGCCGTCTCCTTGCAGACGCAAGGTGATGCCTCGCGGCACGAAGGCGCCGAACGACTGACCGGCCGAACCGGAGAAGGTGATGTCGATCGTGTCGTCGGGTAGGCCCGCGCCGCGGTAACGCTTGGTCACCTCGTGCCCGAGCATCGTGCCGGTAGTGCGGTTGACGTTTCGGATCGGCAACGCGATCCGAACAAGTTCGCCGCGCTCGAGCGCATCCTGCGACATCTTGATCAACTCGACGTCCAGCGCATTGTCCAAGCCATGCTCTTGGCCGGTCGTACAACGCAACGACGCGCCCGCTGGCAACTGCGGCTGATAAAGGATCGGCGACAAGTCCAACGCGTCGGCCTTCCAATGCTCGATCGCGTCATCGACGTCAAGCAAGTCGACCCGACCAACGGCTTCGTCGATCGAACGCAAGCCAAGATCGGCGAGAATTTCGCGAACCTCTTGGGCGATGAACTCGAAGAAGTTGACTACATACTCGGCCTTGCCAGAGAACTTCTCGCGAAGCGACACGTTCTGCGTCGCGACTCCTACCGGGCAGGTATCGAGATGGCAGACCCGCATCATGATGCAGCCAGAAACCACCAGCGGCGCGGTGGCGAAACCGAACTCCTCACCACCGAGCAGGGCCGCGATCACAACATCGCGACCAGTCTTTAGCTGACCGTCGACTTGCACGACAATTCGGTCACGAAGACCGTTTAGCAACAGGGTCTGCTGAGTCTCGGCCAAACCGAGTTCCCACGGCCCGCCCGCATGCTTGAGCGAGGTCAACGGCGAAGCACCCGTTCCACCGTCGTGACCCGAAATCAACACCACATCGGCCTTGGCCTTGGAGACACCGGCCGCGACCGTACCGACGCCAACTTCAGACACCAGTTTGACGTGCACTCGTGCCACCGGGTTGGCGTTCTTCAGGTCGTGAATGAGTTGTTTGAGGTCTTCGATCGAGTAGATGTCGTGGTGTGGCGGCGGCGAAATCAGCCCAACACCTGGCGTTGAATGCCGGGTCTTGGCCACCCAGGGGTAAACCTTGGGACCTGGCAACTGGCCGCCTTCGCCTGGCTTGGCGCCTTGGGCCATCTTGATCTGAATGTCGTCAGCATTGGTCAGGTACTCGCTGGTGACGCCGAATCGGCCCGAGGCGACCTGCTTGATCGCAGAACGACGTGCCGGATCGTAAAGACGCTCCGGATCTTCGCCGCCCTCGCCCGTGTTGGACTTGCCGCCGAGTTGGTTCATGGCGATCGCCAAGGTCTCGTGCGCCTCTTGGCTGATGGAGCCATACGACATCGCACCGGTGGAGAACCGCTTGACGATCTCGGCAACCGATTCGACTTCGTCGATCGAGATCGGCGCCCGCTCGCCGCGGAACTTCATCAGCCCGCGAAGGGTCATCAACCGGTTGCTTTGGTGGTCGATCTTCTCGGTGTACTGCTTGAAGATGTCGTAGCGACCCGTGCGGGTCGAGTGCTGGAGCCGGAAAACAGTGTCCGGATCAAACAGGTGCTCTGGCCCTTGGCGACGCCACTGATATTCGCCGCCGACCTCGAGTTGACGGCGCGATTCGGCCAGCCCGCGCAACGGGTAGGCGATGTCGTGGCGTGAGCGAACTTCGGTCGCGAGCACGTCGAGACCGACACCGCCGAGTTTGCTGGAGGTGCCAGTGAAGTATCTGTCGATCACGTCCTGCGAGAGGCCGATGCATTCGAAGATTTGCGCTCCGGTGTACGACGAAACCGTCGAGACACCGATCTTGCTCATCACCTTCAAGACGCCCTTGCCAAGGCCGTAGGCCATGTTTCGCGCCGCGACTTGCGGTTCGATCCCCTCGACATAGACACCTTCGCGGGCCAAGTCTTCGGCGGTTTCGAGCGCTAGGTACGGGTTGACCGCGGTCGCGCCGTAACCGATCAGCAAGGCCACGTGGTGCACTTCGCGGACATCTCCAGCCTCGATCAATAGGCCAGCCTGAGTCCGCAACTTCTCGCGAACGAGGTGGTGGTGCACTGCGCCGGTCAGTAGCAGCGACGGGATCGGCGCAAAGTCAACGTCGGCGTTGCGGTCCGAGATGACGATGATTCGCGCACCGCGGTTGACGATCGCGTCCGAAACTTCGGCGCAAATCTCCTCCAGTCGAGCCGCCATCGCCTCGCCACCGCCGTTTAGCGAGTAGAGGCCGCGAACCACATGAACGCTGAACCCAGGCATGTCGCCGTCACGGTTCATATGACGGATCTTTGCCAACTCGTCGCTGTCAATCACCGGGAACGGCAACTGCAGCATCCGGCACGACGCCGGGCTCGGGTCGAGCAGGTTGCGCTCTGGCCCGATCGTGCCCGCGAGCGAGGTGACGATCTCCTCACGGATTGCGTCAAGCGGCGGGTTGGTCACCTGGGCGAAAAGCTGACTGAAGTAGTCGAACAGCATTCGCGGGCGTTCCGACAGTGCCGCAATCGGCGTGTCAGTACCCATCGAACCGATCGTTTCGGCACCCGTACGCGCGATCGGGGCGATCAACTTGCGCACATCTTCTTCGGTGTAGCCGAACAGCTGCTGACGACGTTTGACCGAAGCGTGCGTGTGCACGATGTGTTCAAGGTCGGGCAGGTCCTCGAAGCGAACCAACCCGGAGTAAAGCCACTCTTCGTATGGGTTTTCGTTGGCCAGCTGGTTCTTGATTTCGTGGTCCTCGATCACCCGGTGCTCGTCGAGGTCCAGCAGGAACATTTTGCCCGGTTCGAGTCGGCCTTTGCGGATAACGGTCGCTGGATCAAGGTCCAGCACACCGCTCTCCGAAGCTAGGACGACGAGGCCGTCTTCGGTGATCCAGTAGCGACCCGGCCGCAGGCCGTTGCGGTCCAAAACCGCACCGATTTGGGTGCCGTCGGTGAAGCAGACACACGCCGGTCCGTCCCACGCTTCCATCACTGTTGAGTGGAACTCGTAGAACGCCCGGCGGGCCGGATCCATCTCGGAGTTGTTTTCCCACGACTCGGGGATCATCATCATCACCGCGTGCGGCAGACTACGCCCGCCCAAATGCAGCAACTCGAGCACTTCGTCCAACGATGCCGTATCGGAACCGTCTGGGCTGCAGATCGGGTAAAGCCGCGATAGGTCGCCAGGAATCACGTTGCTTTCGAGAAGCGCCTCGCGCGCGCGCATCCAGTTGCGGTTACCGCGGGCGGTGTTGATCTCGCCGTTGTGGGCAAGGTAGCGGAACGGGTGCGCCAGCGGCCAGCTCGGGAACGTGTTGGTGGAGAACCGCGAGTGAACGATCGCCAGCGCCGACTCCATCCGCGGATCGAGCAGATCGGGATAGAACTCGTCGAGTTGTTCGGTGGTGAGCATGCCCTTGTAGACGAACGTGCGCGCCGAAAGCGACGGGAAGTAGACCTGCGCCTCATGGTGCGAACGCTTGTTCAAGGCAAAGGTAAGTCGATCCAGTTCGATGCCTTGGGCCGGTGCGCCAGCGGCTGCGACGTAGAGAATTTCGAAGGCAGGCATGGCCGACTGTGCCATCGAGCCGAGAATCTCGGGCTTGGTCGGAACTTCGCGCCAACCGAGCACGGATAGGCCCTCTTCGAGCGCGATCTGCTCGACCTGCGCCTTGGCACCGGCAACGTCGTCAGCAGGCAGGAACGCCATGCCGGCCGCGTAGGAACCGGCCGGCGGAAGTTCGGTCGGCGCTACGGCACGCAGGAACTTGTCTGGGGTCTGAAGCAGGATGCCCGCGCCGTCACCGGTGTTCGGCTCGCCGCCGACTGCACCTCGGTGGTCGAGGTTGCGCAACGCGGTTAGGCCATGGTTGACCATTTCGTTGGAGGCAACCCCGGTGAGTGTCGCAACAAACGCGACGCCACAGTTGTCATGTTCGTTGGCCGGGTCGTAGAGACCTTGCGCACTGGGCGCGGCTGAAAAAAGAGGACGAGCCATACCTGAACCTGTCGTCGATACCTTCGGGGAAACTGGGCGAGGACGACATTGGCCTCAGCAGCGGCTCCCAGATTACAACAGGATTACGTCAAATCCGAAGTCAGGCCACCCTTTTGAACTCACTCGACGGCGCAGGCCGGCGCCGACGGTAGCGGCTCAGGCACGCCTAGCGTCGGCATACCCAACCCCACCTGCCCCGGGCTGACGCTGGTTTTGCCCTGCCTTGCCTCCCAGGCGTCACCCGCTCGAGTGCGTCGAACCGCGCTCGGTTCGCCGTCAGCGATCAGGTGGTAAGGCGCCGCGGCCGTAACCGTAGTGACGACTAGGTCCCCTGGTCGGATGTCGAGGCCGGCTGCCTCGAAATGCACGAGTCGGTTGTCTCGCGCGCGTCCACTGAGCCGGTTGCGTTCGGCATCCTTGCGCCCACCTGACTTGACGTGATCTGAAACGAGCAACTCAACTTCGGTACCGATGAGCGCACGGTTCTGTTCCCAAGCGATCTCGTCGACAAGTTCGGCGAGCCGTTCGTAGCGTTCTTGCACTACTTCCTTGGGCAGTTGATCTGCGAACTCGGCCGCGGGCGTGCCCGGCCGCTTGGAGTACTGGAAGGTAAAAGCACTGGTGAATCGCGATTTGCGCACCACTTCGAGGGTTTCTTGGAAGTCAGCCTCAGTTTCGCCGGGGAAACCAACAATGATGTCGGTGGTGATCGCCGCCTCAGGCATAGCTGCGCGAACGCGGTCGATGATCCCGAGGAACCTTTCACTGCGGTAGGAGCGGCGCATCGATTTGAGGATTCGGTCAGAGCCCGATTGCAGTGGCATATGCAGCTGTGGCATCACGTTCGCGGTTTCAGCCATCGCTTCGATCACGTCGTCGGCAAACGCCGCCGGATGCGGCGAGGTAAACCGGACTCGTTCGAGTCCTTCGATCTGACCGCAGGCGCGCAGCAACTTGGCGAAGGCTTGCTTGTCGCCGAATTCGGCACCGTAACTGTTGACGTTTTGACCAAGGAGCGTCACCTCGACTACCCCGTCGGCAACTAGCGCCTCAATCTCGGCCAGGATCTCACCGGGCCGGCGGTCACGTTCCTTGCCTCGCAGCGCCGGCACGATGCAGAACGTGCAGGTGTTGTTGCAGCCGACGCTGATCGAAACCCAAGCGGCGAAAACTGAGTCGCGTTTGGTCGGCAAAGTCGAAGGGAACACTTCGAGCGCATCGAGAATTTCGACTTGGGACTCTTTCTCAATCCGGGCTCGCTCCAGCAGGATCGGCAAGGAACCGATGTTGTGGGTACCAAAAACCACGTCGACCCACGGTGCCCGTTCGGTGATCGTGTACTTGTCCTTTTGCGCCAGACAGCCACCCACCGCTACCTGCATTTTCGGGTTCTTGGCTTTGACGCTAGCGATATAGCCGAGGTTTCCGTAAAGCTTGTTGTCGGCGTTCTCGCGCACCGCACAGGTGTTGAACACCACCAGATCAGCGGTGGCATCCTTGGCAACTGGCTGATAGCCGGCGGTCTCAAGCAAGCCAGCAAGCCGTTCGCTGTCGTGAACGTTCATCTGGCAGCCGTAGGTCTTAACTTCGTAGGTCTTTGTCATGACCTGTCAATGGTACGAGGACCGGTTCGAAACGACGAAAACAGCGGGCTGTTACCTAGCTTGACTTAGGGGTCACCCAAAGGTGAATCGTGCCCTCGACTGTGACGGTGCCGTCCGTTCGCGTGGCTTTGACGGTCACCGGCACTTCGGGCGCATTCGCCCAGTCGGCTTCGGTGGTTTCAGCCGTGCAAATCAACTCGGTTGAGGATTTGGCGAGGTATTTGACGTCCATGCCTTTAGGTAACCAACGGTGATCTGGCGGGCAGGTCGCCTCGGCCAGCAAGCCCATTGCGGCTTCCAGACCGTTACAGGCCGCGATCGCGTGAACCGTGCCAATGTGGTTCTTATTTGACCGCCGAAACGGCACGAGGACTTCGCCGTAATGGGGCTTCATCTGCGCGATCTGCATATGGATCGAGGCGAAATAGGGTGCCTTTTGCCCAAAAAGCATCGAGAACAGTCGCTTGCCTTGGGGCAACGCGGCGAACTTCTGATACATCTCGTAAGTGGAAGCCATGAGCCCATGTTACTCATGAGTCACTAAAGATTTCGCGACGAGCGGTACAAACCACGTCAACACCGTCCGCTCCTTCGGGTTCGATCCAAAGGCCTTGGGCAAATCCACACTTCTCAAGTGTGTGGATCGAACGATGATTGCGCACGTCCGGCACAGCCAGAAACCTCGGTGCTGACCGATACTCGACGAACAAAACGTCACGACAAAACTGTTCCACCATCTCGACGCCGAGCCCGCGACCCAAGCAGTCCTGCTCACCGATCAGGAAATCGAACGCCACCGCGTCAAAATCTTGACACCGTACCGCCAAGTCCGCGTTGGTGCGCACCTCAAAGCTTTGCAGGTAGCCGATCGGCTCGCCTGACCACTGCGCCACCCAAAGCCGTACGTCAGAACGGCCGGAAAGCCGACCGGCGTAGACGACTCGAGCCGCAGCCACATCCACCGGCGGGTTAGGAAACCACTTTGAGACTTGAGGTTCGTTTCGCCAGCGCACCACTGAATCGAGGTCGTCAAAATCCATCGGCCGGAACGCGAACACAGCTAGATGCTAAATCGATTCGATGTGTTCGGCAGCGAAAGCCAGTTCGGCGCGTACCACGTCAACGGCGACCTGTGGCCCAAATCCCTTGCGGGCAAGCATCGCGCAAAGGCGTCTAACTTGAACGGCCTGATCTAATCCCTGAACTGACCGGAGTTTGCGCTGAACCAAGCGATGAGCGGCCTGGATTTCTTCCGCCGGATCAACTTCGGCTAAGACGAGATTGATCGTCTCTTCAGCCACCTGCTTGGTTCGTAGTTCAAGCCTCAGCACCGAGCTAGCTAGACCTTTGGAACGCGACCTGGATTCGACCCAGGCCCGAGCGAATCGTTCATCGTCGACGAACCCATCTGCTTGGAGTTGGTCAACCACCACGATTGCCACATCGTCGTCGATGTTTCGCCGAGCGAGGGCGGCGAACAGTTCGCCTCGACTGCGTTCGCGGACGGCCAGACGATCCATTGCGATCGTCCGGCCGGCCACCAACTGGGAGCGGCGCTCAGCTAGGTCAACCATCAGAAGTCGGCTGCGGACAGATCCCCGCTTAGATCATCGACAACTTCGGCGGGATCTGCTGGCCGATCGACCTGTGGCCCAATGCCGAGGTGTTCCTTGATTCGCTTCTCGAGCTCGTCGGCCAGGTCAGGGTTGTCACGCAAGAAGTTGCGGGCGTTCTCTTTGCCTTGGCCCAACTGATCGCCGTCGTAGGTGTACCAAGCGCCCGCTTTGCGCACGAAGCCAGCGTCGACGCCCAAGTCGATCAGACTGCCCTCGCGGCTGATGCCTTGGCCGTACATGATGTCGAACTCTGCTTGTTTGAACGGCGGCGCAACCTTGTTCTTGACGACCTTGACCCGAGTGCGGTTGCCGACTGGGTCGGTTCCGTCCTTGAGAGTTTCGATCCGGCGAACGTCCAATCGCACCGAGGCGTAGAACTTGAGCGCTTTACCGCCGGTAGTGGTTTCGGGCGAGCCGAACATTACGCCGATCTTCTCGCGCAGCTGGTTGATGAAGATCGCCGTCGTGCCTGATCCGTTGATCGCGCCGGTCATCTTTCGTAGCGCTTGGCTCATTAGTCGGGCCTGCAGACCGACGTGGCTGTCACCCATCTCGCCGTCAATTTCGGCCCGCGGAACGAGTGCGGCCACTGAGTCGATAACGATGATGTCTAACGCACCTGAGCGGATCAGCATGTCGGCGATTTCAAGAGCCTGCTCGCCTGAGTCAGGCTGAGACACCAGCAGTGCGTCCGTATCGACACCCAACTTGCGCGCATACTCCGGGTCGAGCGCGTGTTCAGCGTCAATGAAAGCCGCGACCCCACCGGCCTTTTGCGCATTAGCGACCGCGTGCAGGGCGACGGTCGTCTTACCCGAAGACTCCGGGCCGTAGATTTCCACGACGCGACCACGTGGCAACCCGCCAATTCCAAGGGCAACATCCAACGAGACCGCACCGGTGGGGATTACTTCGATTGGGGCCCTGGCCTGATCGCCCAGACGCATCACGGCACCCTTGCCGTAGGAGCGATCGATCTGCGCAAGTGCGTTGTCGATCGCCTTTTCCTTGTTGGCTTTTTCTTTAGCAATTCCCTTGCTAGATGCTGCACCCATGTTGCGTCCTTTAGTCGTTGGTGGCTGGCCATCTTCGACGATAGGAGGACCCGCAGACATTTTTGAGCCTCATCGACTCGCCTGTGGAAGCTGCCCTATCTAACCGTCGGCCTGTGAACGACATTAGGGCGAACAAGTGTTCGACTTGTGGCGACACGCCGCCAGCAGTTTGGCGATTTCAGCGGTCGTGGGCAGGCAACTCGAGCGCCGAATGAACGGCCCGCCAAACCGTTTGTGGCTCGACGCCGGCATCGAGCGCTTCGATTGCGGTCCGACTGCCCAACGAGGTGATCGAGTACTCACGCGCCCAAACGGTGGCATACGCCGAGCCGAGAGCCGTTTCCATCCGCAGCCAGAACTCGCTGTGCCTCACGCGGCTGAAACTCGAGTCGCACCCGGTGCGATCGAAGATACGGTCGCCAATTCAGCGGCCTCTTCGATTTCTAGCCGCGAACTTACGTCTAGCAAAACTTTGCTGAGCGGCACCTCTAGCGCTTGGGCAAGCGCCGACAGCAGTTCAGAGCTGGCTTCTTTTTGGCCGCGCTCAATTTCGGAGATGTAGCCGAGACTGATCTGTGCCCGCGCGGAAACGTCGCGCAAGGTAAGACCCTCGGCAAGGCGACGCGCCCGGAGGACGTCGCCAATGTGTTCACGCATCGCAGTCATCGCCATCTCCTTTCTTGTCTGACTCAACAGCAACTGAGCTCGAATTCTTCCCCAGCCTATATTGCAGGTCCGACAAGACCTCGCATACTGCCCCAATTCGAATCTGCGAACGAGTTCCCGAAAGCGCGAGTTTGCGTGATTGAACACCGTCTGGACCGGCCACCGCAACAAATACTGTGCCGGCTGGCTTGCCATCGCTTGGCCCGGGTCCGGCAACGCCGGTCGTGCCCAGTCCCCAAGTAGCTCCAAGTCGCTCTCGGGCGCCCTGGGCTAGTTGCTCAGCGACTTGAGGATCCACAGTTCCCACCTCGGCAATCAAGGCCGCCTCGACCCCGAGAAGATCAACCTTCACTTGTGGGTCGTAGCCAACCACTGCCCCGCGCACGACAGCCGAGGCACCGGGCACATCAACCAAGGTCGCGCAAACCAATCCCCCGGTCAGCGACTCCCCCGTAGCCACTGTCTCACCGCGCGATTCAAGTGCGGCGACAACTGCGGCTGCGGGAGTTTCAGTCACTTGGCTGCGTCCTCAGCGGCTTTTGCACCGGCCAAAGCGCGGGCTTCAGACACGTACTGCACGCCGGTGACCAAAGCGACTGCAACCGCCGCAGCCATCACCAGATGGGTCAACCAGAGCACCCCAAGTGAAACGGGGGTGTCCCAGATTTCCAGTGGGAGACAATAGCCAGCAATCGCCAAGGACTGCAGGACGGTCTTTAGTTTTCCACCCCGGCTCGCTGGCATTACGAAACCGCGACCGACCATGACAAAACGCATCAGGGTGATACCCCATTCACGAATCAACACCAAAATGATCGCTATCCAGAACAGCAACCCCCACGGCTGGTCGGTGAAAATAATCGCCAGACCGATGAAGGCCATCCCGGTCAGTGCCTTGTCGGCGATCGGATCGGCGATCTTGCCAAAATCGGTGATCAGGTTGTGTTTTCGAGCAATATCGCCGTCGATCTTGTCGGTAGCCATCAGCAGCGCGAACGCCGCCCACGCCGCAACGCGGTAGCCAATCGACTGACCGCCATCGTGCAATAGGAGCCAGCCAAACACCGGTACGCCCAAGATGCGCAGTACGGTCAGCGCGTTCGGGACGTTCCAATTGCTCGGCTTGGCCGTTTGGCTGGGCGATGTCATGGGCCCAGTATCGCCTAGAGCGGCGAAAGCAGGGTCCACCCCGGCACGTTTCGTGCGATCCAATAGATCAGCACGACAGTCAACAGTCCCCAAATCCAGCCGGGATGGACTCTCGTGGGGTGCCAAGCGTTATAGCCAAGAAGGCGCAACCCCCAAGCGACCCAAGAGATCGCCACCACCGGCAGCAGCACAAAAGCGAGCGGGTTGCGGTCCCAAGCGGTCGCCAGGTCACCATGCAAAAGTGCGTGAGTTGCACGCAGACTGCCGCAACCTGGGCAATAGAGCCCAGAAATCATCAGGAACGGACAGGTCGGATAGTGGCCTGGTTCCTCCGGCGACACGTTCGCTAGGAGAGCCAGTGCACCCAGCCCGGCAGCCGTGGTGGCGCCAAAGAACAAGGCCCCGCGCCGACCTTCAGCGGTCGGTGCGGGGCGCAAGGTCTTGAGGTTCAAATCAGTAAGTCGTCGACTCGAACTCGCCGTTGCGGATCAATACCGCAAAGAACGCCACATAGAAGATGATCGCCAACACCGAGAAAACGACACCGACAATGGCAGACCAGATTGCCCACTTCTTTGCCTTGGCCGAAGAATCTTGGGCACCAGCGAGGTCACCAGCAAAGAACTTGGAGTTGACTTGGGAGGCAAAAACGATCGACACGACGCCAAGTGGAAGGCAGCAGAAGATCGTCGTCAGGATTGCCCAAACTAGGTAGTTCTCCGGCGGCTTCTGGCCGTACGGCAAATTCGCTGGCGGTGGTGGTGGTGCGTTGTAAGTCATTTACTTCCCCTCGTAGGTAATGGCGACCCCGACCCTAGCAGGAATTAGCCGACTTGGATTGAAGCGAGAACGTCGTCGAGATCATCGGGTTTCACGAGGACATCTCGGGCCTTGGAGCCTTCACTCGGTCCAACGATCCCGCGACTTTCCAGAATGTCCATCAACCGGCCGGCCTTGGCGAAGCCGACTCGAAGCTTTCGTTGAAGCATCGACGTGGACCCGAACTGCGTGTTCACGACAAGCTCGACTGCCTGGAGAACGAGGTCCATGTCGCCGCCAATATCGTCGTCAAGTTCACGCTTGGCCGTCTGCGCGACCGCCACATCCTCGCGGTATATCGGCTGCAGTTGGGTCTTGCAGTGCTGAACGATTGAGGCGATTTCTGCCTCGGTGATCCAAGCGCCCTGCATGCGCATTGCCTTGTTCGCGCCCATCGGCAGGAACAGTCCGTCGCCTTGACCGACGAGCTTCTCAGCACCCGGTTGGTCCAAGATGACTCGGCTGTCGGCCAATGAACTGGTCGCGAACGCCAGCCGGCTTGGCACGTTTGCCTTGATCAGACCCGTGACCACGTCGACGCTCGGTCGCTGCGTCGCCAGGATCAGGTGGATGCCGGCGGCGCGGGCGAGCTGAGTGATTCGCACGATCGAGTCCTCGACGTCTCGCGGCGCAACCATCATCAAGTCCGCCAACTCGTCAACGACCACCAACAGGTACGGGTAGCGGGTAATGACCCGTTCGCTGCCCGGCGGCGCCTGCACCTTTCCTTCCGAGACTGCCTTGTTGAAGTCGTCGATATGGCGGTAGCCGAAGTTCGCGAGGTCGTCGTAGCGCATGTCCATCTCGCGCACGACCCACTGCAGCGCCTCGGCCGCTTTCTTCGGGTTCGTGATGATCGGAGTGATTAGGTGCGGGATGCCCTCGTAGGCGGTGAGTTCGACTCGTTTGGGATCGACCAGGATCATCCGAACCTCGTCTGGGGTCGAGCGCATCAGGATCGAGGAGATCATCGAGTTCACGAAACTGGACTTACCTGAACCGGTCGCGCCGGCGACCAAGAGGTGCGGCATTTTCGCCAGGTTCGCAACAACGAACCCGCCTTCAACGTCTTTGCCCAGCCCGATAACCATCGGGTGATGATCGCTCCTAGCCTTGTTCGAGCGAAGCACATCGCCGAGCGAAACCATCTCTTTATCGACGTTCGGGATCTCGACGCCGATTGCGCTCTTACCCGGAATCGGCGACAAGATTCGCACTTCGTTCGAGGCGACCGCGTAGGCAATGTTCTTACCAAGAGCGGTGACCTTCTCGACCTTGACCGCCGGGCCGAGTTCAACCTCATAACGGGTGACTGTCGGGCCACGGGTGTAACCGGTAACCGTGGCATCGATCTGGAACTGCTCCAGTACCTCAGTCAGTCGAGCGACAACTTCGTCCGAGGCCGCGGAACGGGCCTTGGGCGGAGTGCCCTCCTTGAGTGCGCTGGGCTCTGGCAGCGTGTAGACGACGTCGCCTGACAATGCCAACTGCTCAGCGCGAACCGGAATAGGTTCGATTGGCCGGTCCGAGACCGGTTCGCTCGGTTCGTTTTCAACCTCGGTGACTGCGGCCGTTGACAAAACGACTTGGCGATCTTCGTCGGGTCCGTCAACCAGCGGATTCTCGAACGGCTCATCGGCCGGCAGCGTGCGAGGGTGACGTTTTTTAGCTGGTTCGGCGGCGGCTTCGTCATCGACGCCGGCCTTCGAATTCTTGCCAAACACTTCACGCACGCGCTCTGGCACCGCGTGTAATGGCGTTCCCGTAACCACGAGCACGCCGAACAGCACCACCAAAATCAGAATTGGGGCCACCACCCAAGCGGTCTTCAGCAGGTCAACCAAGATCGCCGAAAAGAGGAAACCAACAGCTCCCCCAGCTTCTGACATGCCGCCTTCACTTGGCCGAGGGGTCCCGTTCGCGAGGTGCACTAGCCCCAAAATCCCGCCGACGATCGCGGACCAGCCGATGATTTGGCGACCGGCCGGACCATTTCGATCAGGATGGCGCAGAGTTCGCCAAGCAAGTACACAGAACAAGATCGGCACGGCCCAAGCCAGCAGACCCACCGTGCCGGTGGTCATCTGGCGAATTCCGTCACCGACAACGCCGTCGATTTGCCACCAAACGGCTGCAGCGCAAATCAAGGCGAGACAAACCAGACCAAGACCGACGCCGTCGCGGCGTTGCTCAGCGTCAAGCTCCTTGGCGCCGTGGCCAATACTGCGAGCGATCGCGCCAACTAGGTGCGCCAGCCAGAGCCAAACGGCTTTGCCAGCTCGACCAACACTCGAAAGTGCGGTCGCAAATGGGCCAGGTCCGGTAGCTGCGGGCGCGGGTTTGCGCGCCGGTTGCTTCTTCGCTGCAGGCTTCTTTCGGGCCTGGCTGCCGGACGGCCGCTTGCGCGGCGGGGAAGTCGTTCGGGTCGCCATATCAGTAAGGCTAAACCAGAACCTGAGACTTTAGGCGAAACCCACGCCGATTCCCTCAACCCGAGGCAAGATCCAATTCGCTCGGGCGCTTGCGACCAATAGCGCGACTGAGCACCAAGTCGACCAGTTGCGGGTCAGCGACCCCCGCGCCCAAAAGTGGCGCGGTAACCACGTCAGCGCCAAGACGCCCCATGGCCGCCGATGCCTCACCAGAGGTCAGTGCGTACTTCGAGACCACAACTCGCCGCTTGTAAGCCTTAGCAATATCGATGGCCTCATCAACCGGCGTGCCCACCCCATCGAGCACTCCCACGTGGACTCGTCCGCCCCAAACTGCACTAAGTAGTCTGGCGGCCCTGCTGAGGTCTGCCAAGGTCTTGGGCCCGTCTGCCTGTGGCGCCACCATCACAATTGAGTCCGTCGGAAGAGCGCCTGCCTCAAAAAGTCGTTGGGCACCAATCTCGGCTAGAGCCCAATCTGGGCCGATCGGCTCGGCAACACGAACAAGGTCGTCGTCGACGGCAACCGCATCAAGCACCTCCATGGTCGCCAAATCGTGCGAGAGCATCAGCGGTACGACAATCCGACAGTGGTCGGTTTCGGTCAACACGTCGGCCAGCACTGGCTGCTGGACGTCGACGAAGGCGTCAACGACGTCGAATTCGTCGGCTTCGGTTCGAACCGAGTTGACCAAGGAAGCCACCGCTGAGCGGCCCGAATGCGAACCGGTGCCGTGGGCACACAAGATAATCCGCGTTCTCATCGCAGCCGTCCCCTCAGTCGAGTGATGCCATCAGCATCGACAGCCTCGATTTCGGCGAGGTTACGCCAACTGAGAACCCCGGTTACAAACTTCCTACGGTGCGCTCAGGCCTCTAAGACAATCGGGATGATCATCGGGCGGCGCCGCAGTCGCCGGCCGGCGAACGAACCGACCACCCGGCGCATCACCTGTTGCAGCGCAGCCGTGTCGTGGGCGCCGTCGCTTAGTGCTTCTTCAAGAGCCGAAACGACCTTCGGGTGAATCTCATCGAATACCGAGTCGTCTTCGGCCAGACCGCGGGCATGGATCTCCGGCCCGCTAACGATCTTGCCGTGCACCGAATCGATCACCGCGATGACCGAGATGAAGCCTTCGGCAGCAAGAGTGCGCCGGTCCTTCAACTCGGTATCGGTCAGGTCCCCTACCGAGGAACCGTCGACGTAGATGTAACCGGTGTCAAAGGCACCGGCAATTGACGCGTGCCCGTCGATCAAGTCGATGACGTAACCGTCTTCGGCGAGAATCACATTTGGCACACCGGTCTGGCGAGCCAAATTTGCGTTCGCGTGCAGGTGTCGGATCTCGCCGTGAACTGGCAGCACATTCGTCGGTTGGACGATGTTGTAGCAATACAGCAACTCCCCCGCCGAGGCATGGCCAGAGACGTGCACCAGGGCGTTGCCCTTGTGGACGACGTTTGCGCCGAGTTTGGTCAGGCCGTCGATCACCCGGTAAACCGCGTTCTCGTTTCCGGGGATCAGCGATGACGCGAGCAAGACAGTGTCGCCAGGTTCAAGCCGGACCTTGTCGTGAGTCCGGTTTGCGATCCGCGAAAGCGCGGCCATCGGCTCGCCTTGCGAACCGGTAGACATCAGCACCATTTTCTCCGGTGGAGCCGCATCTATCTTGTCGACAACTACCCCGTCGGGAACGTTCAGGTAGCCGAGTTCGCGAGCAATCTGCATATTTCGAACCATCGACCGGCCGACATAGGCCACCTTGCGGCCATGCTTGTGTGCCGCGTCGAGCACCTGCTGGACTCGATGAATATGCGAGGCGAACGACGCCACGATGATTCGCTGCTTGCTGCGGGCAAACACCGCATCAATCGCCGGGGTGATCTGACGTTCAGCTGTAGTGAAGCCGGGAACGTCGGAGTTGGTCGAGTCGGTCAAGAACAGGTCGACGCCGGCCTCACCGAGGCGGGCAAATGCTCTCAGGTCGGTGATGCGCCCATCGAGCGGCAACTGATCCATTTTGAAGTCGCCAGTGTGCAGCGCAACACCGGCCGGGGTCTTGATTGCCACCGCGAGCGCGTCTGGAATCGAGTGATTGACCGCAACGAACTCACAGACAAATGGGCCGAAAGTCTCGATATCGCCCTCGGCAACGACGTGAACCGGCGTGTCCTTTAGCCGGTGTTCTTTCAGCTTGGGTGCCACCAACGCCAAGGTAAGTCGCGAACCGATCAAAGGAATGTTCCCACGCTCGCGAAGCAGGTAGGGCACACCGCCAATGTGGTCCTCGTGTCCGTGCGTGAGCACGATGCCGACGACGTCGTCGAGCCGATCGCGGATAGGCGAAAAGTCCGGCAAAATCAGGTCGACGCCCGGGTGGTGTTCTTCGGGAAAGAGCACCCCGCAATCGACGATCAACAGCTTGCCGTCGTATTCGAAGACCGTCATGTTGCGGCCGATTTCACCGAGTCCGCCGAGTGGAATTACTCGCATTGCCCCGGCCGCGAGCGGCCCCGGGGTCGAAAGTTCAGTGTGCATGTGGCTCATCGGCCAGCCCCCGCCTCAGTTAGCGCCTCTCGGATCACTTGAGTCTGTTCAGGCGTTGCGGGCGTCAACGGTAGTCGCACCCCGTCGTGTTCGAGTACGCCTAGCTCGACGAGGGCCGCCTTCGAGGCGATTGCTCCTTGGGTCTGACCCATTACTGCGGCCGCCAGCGGCAGCATCGAATCGTCGATCTGGCGGGCCGTGGCCAAGTCGCCGGCATCAACTGCTTCGACCATCGCTTTGAGCCGATCACTTGCGACGTGGCCAAGCACGCTGACCACTCCGGCCGCACCCAAGGCAAGCCATGGCAGGTTGATCACATCATCACCGCTGTACAGCGCAAACCTCGTGTTTGCACGTAGTCGAGCGCCGCGGGCCAGGTCGCCCGTAGCGTCCTTGATCGCCAAAATCGACGGCCTCGACTCAAGTTCAGCGTAGGTAGCTTCGGCGATCTCAATGCCTGTGCGGCCGGGAATGTCGTAAAGCATCACTGGCGTGTTACTTGCGGCAGCAATAACCGCGTCGATGTTTGCGATGATTCCCGATTGCGGGGGCTTGTTGTAGTACGGCGTCACCAACAAAAGCCCGTGGGCACCGATTCGAACGGCCTGTTCGGTTAGCTCGACGGTGTGCCGAGTGTCGTTGGTGCCGATTCCGGCGATGATCGTCGCCCGATCGCCAACTGCTGCTAGGACCGTGGCCAACAGCCGTCCGTCTTCCTCGCCGGTCGTGGTCGGAGACTCTCCGGTGGTGCCGCTAACTACAAGCCCGTCGCTGCCTGAATCGACTAAATACTTCGCCACCTTCGCGGCCGCTGCAAGATCAATCTCTCC
>JAKPAQ010000518.1 GCA_029779385.1 Actinomycetes bacterium
GATCAACCAGGCAATCTTTACACGGCGGCGCGAGGGTGTCAAGGATCTATCGGGATTAATACACCACAATGATGCGGGTGCACAGTATACTTCGGTTCGTTTCACCGAACGGTTGCTCGAGGCCGGTATCGACGCTTCGATCGGTTCGGTCGGTGATGCTCATGACAATTCGCTGGCCGAGTCGATCAACGGTTTATTCAAGACCGAGCTTATCAAACCGCGGAGTCCGTGGCGCAATGTCGGACACGTCGAGGCGGAAACGGCGGCCTACCTGGATTGGTTCAACAACAAGCGTCTGTACGAATATTGCGGAGACATGCCGCCAGCGAAACTCGAGGCGATCTACTATCGCAATTTGAAGGCCGATGGGGTAGCATAGGTTCTACAAGCATTGAGTCTCCGGACTCGCCGGGGCGATTCAGTTGGTGCGGTGTTCGGGTTCAGGTGGCAGCCGTATTTCGGGACGGTGGTGCTGACCGGTGGGGTGGATCGGGACGGGGTCACGGTGGGGTTGGGTGATGCGGAGCTGGTGTTGGTCCGCGAGCTGCTCACCGGCGCCGGCGGTGCCGGCTGACGGCCCCCCTTTGGCGGCGTGCGGCGACCGGTCGGTTGGACCGGTGCGCGGGAGGTTGACGGTCCGTGCAGCCGGCTGACCACGGCGGGCCCGGCCGGCGTCTGACTGTGATGTTCCTGGTTGACCAGTGAACTAGCCGACCAGGAATCAAGTTGATCGGTTGACCAGACGGATGGGAGTCCAGACTGGAAAGCATCCAGTGAGAATGCGATATAGCCTGTTATGAAGGGTGTTTCCGATACAGTCATCAAGTATGTTTGAAAATGGCTATCCAGTAAGGTGATTCAAAGCTGTTCAAACATAACCGATTCACGAAATAGCCTGTAGTAGAACTAGCCAGCAGCGAGACTGGTTGACCGGTAAGCAGAGTCACTCGATGTCGAACCGATCGAAGGTCGCGAAGCGGCCGCCGGGCCAAATGCTCTCGCGACGTGAGACAGCCACAATACCAGGAACTTTCGGTCCGCTTCAGCGGACCGGTGCGGAGCACCGTTTGGGCGCGCAGCGCCCAAACCTGGCTAGCACGG
>JAKPAQ010000531.1 GCA_029779385.1 Actinomycetes bacterium
CGTGCCTTGGGAAATGCCGTGCTTAGGAAATGATGGCGATGACGTCGTCTTCGTTGATGGTGTCGCCCTCGGCAACCCTTACTTCGCTGACCGTGCCGTCTTCCTCAGCGATGACCGGAATCTCCATCTTCATGGATTCCAGGATCACCAGGGTGTCCCCGTCAGAAACGGTGTCGCCCGCCGCGACCAAGACTTTCCACACGTTTGCGGTCATTTCTGCACGAACTTCAGCCACTGTGTTCCCTTCGCAACGTTCCTGCCAACTGCGGTTGGGTCGCCACGCTACTCGACCGGTGCTAGCCGCGCATGCGGGAGATCAGCCCCGTGTCGTAATCGCCCCGAACAAACTCGTCGTTGTCGAGCAATTCGGCGAAGAACGGCAGGTTGTTCTTGGGACCAACGACCGTGAACTCATCAACGGCGACCCGCGCCTTGGCTAATGCGTCCTGTCGATTTGCGCCATGAACAATCAACTTGGCGAGCAGTGGGTCATAGAACGGCGTGACTGTGTTTCCCGCCTCGTATCCGGCATCAACTCGCACCCCGTCGCCAGCGGGCTGCTCCCATTCGGTGATGGCACCGGGTCCAGGTAGGAACCGTTTCGGGTCCTCTGCATAAACGCGAAATTCGATCGCATGCCCCCGCGGCTCTGGCACTTCCGCACCCACGAAGCTCGGTGGTTCACCTGCCGCGATCCGGAGTTGCTCGGCTACGAGGTCGAGGCCGGTGACCGCCTCCGTGACAGGGTGCTCCACCTGGAGCCGGGTATTCATTTCGAGGAACCACGCCTCGCCCGTCGCCGTGTCGAACAACATCTCGACCGTCCCGGCGTTGCGGTAACTAACCGCCTCTCCGGCCTTAACGGCAGCATCGCAGATGGCGGCGCGAATCTCCGGCGTGACTGCCGGCGATGGCGACTCCTCCGCCACCTTCTGGTGACGGCGCTGAACCGAGCAGTCCCGTTCGCCAAGCGCGACAACAGTCCCATCGGCCAGGCCCAGGATCTGAACTTCGATGTGGCGGGCGCTTGGTACGTACTTCTCAAGCAGAATTGCTGGGTCTGAGAAGAACCGCTCGGCCCGAGTTCTGGCCGTTTCGTAGGCGGCCGTCAGTTCCTCGTCATTGAAGGCAGCTGACATGCCGATTCCACCGCCACCAGCGGCGGCTTTCACCATCACGGGGTACCCGATCTCACTTGCCGCTGCGAGCGCTGCCTGCGCATCCGGCACCGGGTCAGGCGTGCCAGGGGCAACCGGGACGCCCGCGGCCGCCATTCGGTTGCGAGCAGCGATCTTGTCGCCCATCGAACGCATCGCCTCCGGCGACGGTCCGACCCAAATCAGTCCCGCCTTGACGACGGACTCAGCGAAGTC
>JAKPAQ010000535.1 GCA_029779385.1 Actinomycetes bacterium
AGTTGGGACTAAAACGTGTCAGCGTCGACCCGCAGGGTCGCGACCGAGGCGTGGCTTCGGCGATGGTGGGCGTGGCTGAGGACTTCGCCGAAGAGCGCGGCGCGGACGGGATCTGGCTGCACGTTCGCCAGGAACTGCCTGAGAACATGCGGTTTTGGACGCACCGGTTTTACCGGCCGATCAGCCAAGAGGGAACCACGATCGAATTTGCTAAGACATTGTGGCTGGCCCGCGAGATTCCAGACGCGAACCAGATGAAACTCTTCGCCAGCAAGGTCGCGTCGCTGCTTCGTGCCGGTGACGTGCTGGTGCTCACTGGCGGGTTGGGGGCGGGCAAAACAACATTCACTCAAGGATTAGGTGAAGCCTTGGGGGTTCGTGGGCCGGTCACTTCGCCGACCTTCGTGATCGCTCGGAACCACCCGAGTCTGGTCGGTGGGCCGAGCCTGGTTCACGTCGACGCCTATCGCTTGGGCGAGGCGGCCGAGATCGACGACATCGACCTTGACGCCACGGTCGAGGACTCGGTGACTGTAGTTGAGTGGGGAGCTGGCATGGCCGAACAACTTAGCGATAGTTGGCTCGACCTCAAGATCGAGAACCGAACCGCCACCGGCGCAGATCCTCTCGGCACCGCCTGCGGAATCGAATCCGATGAAATGCGAGTTATTTCGGTGCGACCGAACGGGCCGCGCTGGTTGCGAACCCCGCTTCGGTCGACCCTGTTGGGCTGACGACTAAGGTTGAGCCGTGCTGCTGCTCGCGTTTGATACCGCCACCCCGTCAATTGGCGTGGCCGTTCACGACGGCGAAAAGGTAGTCGGCCAAGCCCACGGCGAAGGCGCCATGGCGCACGGCGAACTGCTGGCCCCGGCGATCAAGTCCGCGATGGCGGCGGCGGGCCGAACGATGGCAGAACTGACCGACGTCGCTGTTGGGGTCGGTCCGGGGCCGTTCACCGGGCTGCGAGTCGGCGTGGTGACGGCGTTGACGCTCAGCCAGACTCTGGGCCTTCGCGCACACGGAGTTTGCACTCTTGACACGCTGGCGGCCGAAGCGGCAGCCCAGGTCGGTACCGACTTCGTCGCCGCGATCGACGCGCGTCGCAAAGAGGTCTACTGGGCCCGCTATGACGCTTCGGGACAGCCGTTGACCGGCCCGCAAGTTGACCGCCCGGCCGAAGTCGCCGAACTGGCACTGCCGGTAGTTGGCCGCGGCGCGAAGTTGTACGCCGAGCTGCTCAACTGGCAAGAATTTGCTCCGCTGGATCCGTCAGCAGCGGTCATGGCGGCCAAAGTCGCCGCTGGTCAAATCACCACCTATCCGCTTGAGCCGCTTTATCTACGTCGGCCGGACGCGACTGCACAGGTCGGGATCAAGCACGCATGATTCGAGCCGCCGGACTGCGTGACCTAGACACACTCGAATCGATCGAGCGGGCAAGTTTTGGCCCGGACGCGTGGACGGCCGTGCAGATCGGTGACGAACTGCACGCAGACCGGATCGTGCTCGCGCACGTTGACGAGTTTGGTGTTCAAGGGTTCGCCTCGATCAGGGTGTTCGCCCCAGATGCTGAGCTGATGCGGATCGCGGTCGGGCTCGGCTCGCGTCGCGAAGGGGTCGGTTCGCGGTTGCTGGCCGCAGTCGAGGACGCCGCCCGAAATCGGGGAGCCGAACGGATGCTGCTTGAGGTGGCTTCGGACAACGACTCGGCGCTGACCTTTTACTCAAAGGCCAGTTATCGCGAGACCGGCCGTCGGCGGTTCTACTACAAGTCCGGCGCCGACGCCTTGCTGCTGGAACGAGACTTGAGGTGACCGAGGCGCTCGACGCGATCCGTACCTGGCCGTGGGCTTGGGGGTGGTCGGCACTGTTCGCGATCGTCACCTTGCGTGCGGGCGCGACCTACGGAATCGGCCGGGCGATCGCGGCTGGCTGGACCAGCCGACGTGAGCCAAGTGAAAGGCTTACGGCCGCAACGGCGAAGGTGATTCGGTGGGGTCCGCCGGCGATCGCCTTGAGTTTCCTGACCGTTGGTGCCCAAACCGTAATCAACCTTGGGGCCGGGTTAGCAGGAATGAGTTTGCCGCGATATTTGACTGGTCTATTGCCCGGTGCGGCGATTTGGGCGACGGTCTGGTTCACCGTCGGTATGGGCATCATCGAAGCGGTCCGCCGTGGCGATACGAACCAAATTGTCTGGGCAGTTCTGGCTGCCTTGATCGTGCTGGCGATTTTGATTTTTAGGTCGGCAAGAACTCGGGTTTGATGTGCATGCGCCCCGACTCGTGGCAGTCTGGAGTCATGAGTGATCCGCGCAATCAACCCCCGTCACCTGCCCAATACCTGAGCCAGGATCAAGATGACGACACCTTGCTCGGTCGCGATACCCGAGACCCGTTGGACGAAGGTCTGACCGCTC
>JAKPAQ010000537.1 GCA_029779385.1 Actinomycetes bacterium
AGCCGACCTTCACCTGCACCCGGGCGGTACCGGCCGCTGTGGCGCGAACCTGAACGACCGGCGACTTGCCCGCCTTCAGCTTCGAGCCAGCAACCTTCACCGAGGAGGCGTGCTTGCTCACCTGAACGGTCGTTGCGGCAGAGACGGCCTCGCGAGCGCCGGCAACCGCGACCGCCCGGAACTGCTGGCCGTTGTTGCGGAAGCCACGCAACGTGAGCGTCTCGCCGGTGCGACCGGCCAAATCAACCCATGCTGCACCCTCGAACGTCTGCCAGCGGTAGTCGACCTTGACGTTCGACGACGCCTGAACCGAAAGGGTCAAATCGTTACCGGACTTGACTGCGGTGGCCGCCGGCAGGTCCTTGCCGAACACTGGCGCAGTCGTGCCATCGGCCAACACGGTCGAACTCGAGGTGATCGAGTTCTTGCCCGCGGTCGCAATCGCCCGGTACGCCGTACCGAAGTCATCGGCCGCGATCCGGCCGAGGTTCAAGCTGGCACCAGCGGCACCGGCGATGTCTGCCCAGTCTCCGTCTACTGAACGCGACTGCCACTTGTAGGAGACCGACCGTCCCGCTTCGGCCTTGACTGTCAGTTCAACTCGGTCGCCCGGAAGCGCCGTGGTGGTGGCCGGCAGGTCCGTGCTGAACGCCGGTGCGCTCGCCCCGTCGACCAGTTCGGTAGCCGTCGAAGTGACCGACTTCTTACCGGCAGTGACCTGAACTCGGTAGGAGTTCCCGAACTCTTCGCTGCCAATCTGGCCTAGCGTCAACGACGAGCCGGTAGCACCAGCGACGTCGGTCCAGTCACCGCTCGCGGTGCGCAACTGCCACTTGTACGACAGCGGCAGTTCAGCCGTGGCCGCAACCGAAAGCTTGACCCGATCACCTGGCTGGACGGTGGTCTTGGCCGGCAGGTCGGTCGTGAGCTGAGGCGCTGCGTTCAGGTCCTCGAACTCCGGTGCCGCAGCGCCGGCCTCAACAACGGCCTTTTGGCCCTTGTCGGTCTTGTAGACGCTGAACTCGTCCCATAGGTCGCCGACCTTGTAGGCGTCGTTCGCTAGGCGAACACCGTCGCGGAAGAATTGCGGCGTGCCGGCAATCTCGGCGATGTATGACCGGTAGGTCAGCTTGTCCTCGGCGACGTCAACAACCTGGTAGGTGGTGATGTTCGCACCCTTTTGAACCTGGGTTGCCCCGTTGTTGGTCCAAACGTTGTTCGCATCACTTTCAAGCGAGTAGTGCTTGGCGCCAGAGTTAGAAACGATGTAAACCGGTCCGTTGGTCTTGCCAGCGGTTCCGGTCGCGGTCGTGTCCTTGAAGCCACGCGCATAGGTGTGGTCGTGACCCATCTGCACCAAGTCGATGTTGTGCTTTTCGAAGATCGGCACCCAGTTTTCGCGCAGAACCGGTTCGTTGCGACCAGCCGAAGTCGAGTAGACCGGCTGGTGGAAGGTGACGACGTTCCACTTGGACTTGCTGTTCTCCAGCACGAAGTCCAACCAGGCGGCCTGGTACTGGACCCAGAGCGAAGACCGGTTATTTACCGGGCAGTCTGAAGTCGAGCAGGTCGGCAACAAGTCAGGCGTCAAGAAGGTGCTGTCACGGGTCGCGTTCAACGTGATGAACCGGACGCCTTGATAGTCGGCAAAGTAGACCGTCTCGGCCGCGAAGTTCGACCAGTGATCGAACAAGGCCCGGTACTGGCGCGCGACCGGCGTGTCGCCGACAGCGAGGTTCGCCATCTCACCGATCATCGAGTCGTTCGGGTTGTTCTGCGGGTACTCAAAGTGGGCTTTCCAGGCCGTCATCAGCTTGTCGCCGGAGTACTCGTGGTTGCCAGGCGCCGCAAACACGTTCGTTGTCGCCGCGGCAGTCTTCATGCCGCCGAACCAGTTCTGCCACTGGGTGTCGTTGCTGGCAGTGTCGATCAAGTCGCCGGCGTGCACCGAACCGATCGCATCGGGCGCCTTCGCCATGGCCGCGTCCACGACCTTTGGCCAAGTGGAGTCGAGACCGATCTGGGCGTCGCCGTAGTAGAGGTATGAGAACTTCTTTTCGGCATGGTCGGCAGTCTCAAACGTCGACCACTTGCTCCAGTTGCCACCGGAGTTGACTCGGTAGTCGTACTTGGTGGCCGGGATCAAACCGGTGAGCGTGCCGGAGAAGTGACCGAACACATTGCTGATCGAGTTCGGCTGCAGCGCGGCACGCACCTGCTTTGTGGCCCCACCGTCAGTCGGGCGGTACTGAATCCGGCCGGAGGTCTCGGTGGCAACGCCGCCTTGGAAGGTGACGTTCTGGCTGGTGTACGGGTCTTCGGTCGGGGTCAAGATGATGCGGGTGGGCACGATCTTGGCGTCTTCGGCCGAAACCGCAAGCAGTTCTGACAGTTCGAACCAGATGTCTGAACTGCTGGAGCGGTCATTGTGCACCTCGACCGCGACGGTGTTTGCTCCAGCTACGAGCTGGTTCGGCTTGACGGTGAACGAACCCGAATCCAGGCTCGTGGTCTCACCGTTGGCGTAGTTCAACCCTTCGGAACCGACCGGGACATCGCCACGGAAGACTTCCTGACCGTTCACGTAGACGATTGCGCCGTCGTCGAATCGCAGCTTGCCACGAAGTTCGCCGAGTTCCGCGATTTCGGCGGCGGTGAGGTTGAACGAGGTGCGGAAGAAGTACGTCCGAACGCGAACTTCTTGGCCGGGCGCGTTCATTTCCAGTTTGGTGACGGCAGTGTTGCTGCTGTCGTAGGCCGCGCTCTGGGTCGACCCGGCGATCTTGCCGCCGAAGGTGCCCTTGGCCAACTTCCAGGCCGAGTCGGCAAAGCCGGCCTTGGTCCAAGAAAGTGCGTCGGGCGAACCGGCCGAAGGGAAGGTGTCGTCCTCTAGGTAGCGCCAAGTCGTGTCGGCGGTGGAGATCAACGGCGCCGACGGCAGGGCCGCGGCGGCCGCGGACTGCGACGTGGTCTGCTCAGCGGTGGCGGCCAGTGGGGCGGCTAGGCCCAAGGTCAGGACTGCGGCTACCGCAAGTCCTACGGTTCCGACTCGCCGGCGGGCCGGCACTCGGGTTTCGAACACGATTCAACCTCTCAAATTGCGTCCAACGCGTTTCTCGCGCCGGGGGCACTTTGGGCGCCCAAAGCGACGTTCGTTGAGTTAGATGAACCAGACGTGAAGACTCGTGCAACCACTGGTGCTGGTGTGACGAAGCGTTGGTGTTCAGTGAAGCCGTATTCGATCATGCATCGGCGAATCGATCAGCAAAATCGTTGTGCGAAATCGGCTACTTGGAGTCAGGCGTTGCCGTTGGCTTGGTCCACCCGCAATGGCCCAAGGATGGCCGCGGTCGCGGTAAGCGCCACCGCAACCGCAATCGTCAAGAGGTTCGATGACGAATCATCGACAATCCACGCCCACGGCTTAACGTTCGCGGCCCCGCCTGCCAAAGGCGAGTCATAGCCAAGAGCCAACCCTGATACTACGTAAAGCCAGGGAAGCGCCAGCCCAGCGAAACTGCTCCACGCGCCCGCCAGCAGCGCCAAACCGGACAGCAACGCGAACATTGCGGCCGCGCGTAGAGCCGAGTCCCAGTTCCCCGCTGATCGCGTTAGCGCAGTCATAACGATCACCAGAAATGTGAAAACCTGGACGGTAGCGAAGATCGTGAACCGAAAGGAACGGATCGAAATTGCCGACATCCGCTCGAAATCCGGGAGAACGCCCCGCAGGAGCAAGAGTTGGCATCCCGCGCCAAAGCAAGCAAGGAACAGTCCAACTCGGGTTGGTGGAATGCCTGGCTCTATGAGGATGCTCGAAACGGTGACCGCCTGGGTTAGCCCAATTGTCGTTGCCACCGCAACTAATAGGAGGGCGACTATGAACCTCATCCGGAGGACGAGTCGCACCCCCCAGAAGTAGTGCCCCACGCCCACTTCAGTTTTCACAATTCTTTAGTCGCCCCAATTGTTCTTCCACAATTTCAACCCGCTGCGACTGCGGCACCGAGGCCAAGACCTCGTGGCGAGTGATCAACTCTTCGTCGTCTATTTCGCCCTGAATCCACAAGAGCCAGTTGAACACCAGGTCGCGGCGCTGAAGAAGCTCGACCGGAGTCGGTTCGGTGAACATCGCCGGGCACCACAGCGGATCACTCAGACTCAACGCGAGATCGGTCGGCGACAGCTGGTTACTTCGACGAGCGTCGTCACTGATCTGCAAAGTTCCGACCCCGACTTCAGTTAGGTCACCGGCGTACTGCACGAACCGACTTGGAAGCGCATCAGCGGGCAGTCCTTGGACAACTGACTTCCCCCGAAGTTGGTCAAGTTGGTGAGCCGCAGGACGAAGCAGCTGGTCATATCCGGGATAGACACAAACCTCCACTGGTTGATCTACACATCTTGTGGCATCTGCCAGATTGCGACCGAAAGCATCAGCGGGAACTAGATAAGCTCCGGCAACGATTGCCGCTGATGCGATCGAAAAGGCCGCTATCACTTTTGGTTTCGGTTTAACCCGACTGGCAGCGAGCCAGCAAAGTGAAACCGTTGCCACGAGGCAAGCCCCCAACAGGACAAAAGCGTGTGAAAGGCTGGGCCCGTATCCAACGACTGACTGGACTGGGCCGGCGAGCAAAAATATCGAGTCAGCTAACGGCGGGCTAAGGAAAAGCGCGAGACCGGTGAGGCTCGCAGCAAGCAACGCCGAATACGGTGCGCGCAGTATTGCGCCTGACCCCAGCCCGAGTGCGGTAGCGAACGCCAACATCGCCAACTGAGATCCGATAACCACTAGTGAGTCTGGCCCGATGACCCCTTCATTTTTTAGGGTCACCGCAACGACCGCTGCAACACCAAGCAGATATGGAATCGCAACGGCGAGGTATGGAACCACCGCAATCCCGGAAAGCACTTTTACGACTGAGTCCGGCCCGCGTTCGACGAGGGCCGCAATTCCGGAATTCACCGAACCCGCTTGCCAGCCCACCACAAGCGCCACAATCAGCATCAGCACCGGCAAGGCCTGCGCGAGGTTGTTGACGCCCCACCACCAGTCGCCTTTCCAAAGCGGAAGCCTCTCCAAGACCACGTAGGTGACAGCCGCAAGGCTAACTAGCAGTCCGGCGAACGCAAACCGGGAAGTTGAAAACACATATCGCGAAGGCGAACTCATGACCGACCCTCCCCGCCCAAGGTCGTCCAGATCCCACGTTCGAGCGCCGAGTTCCCTGGCGCAGACGAGTTCGCCCGATCCTCCAGTTCTGCAGCGCTTCCGGTAAACACAATTGAGCCGTTGTCCAGCACCACGACGTGCTCTCGACCGCCAGCCACCTCTTCGACTAGGTGCGTGCTGAGCAAGACCGCGCGGTCGGTTGCGATCTCGTCGATTACGTTCCGCAGCGAAACCCGTTGGATCGGGTCCAACCCGGCGCTGGGTTCGTCTAGGAGTAGCACCTGGGGCTCATGCACGATCGCCATTGCGATCGAAACTCGCTGGCGCTCGCCACCGGAGAGCCCGCCTACCCGTCGCCCGGCGAATTGCTCGATGTTTAAGGTTTCCAATGCGACTCGGACTCGATCGGCAGATTCTTGACGCTTAACACCCTTAAGCCATGCGGCGTAGGCGACCGTATCTGCCACTCGTGCTGACTTGGGCAAAGCGGCCAATTGCGGCGCAAACCCCACGCGAAGCATCGATTCGCGGCGAAGTCGCCGATCGCGCGTGCTGATACCGTCAACCAGAATCTCGCCTCCCGACAAAGCTTCGAGTCCCATAAACGACCGAAGCAAGGTTGTCTTACCTGCGCCGTTTCGACCAAGGAGAATGGTTGCGCCGGTGGAGATGGTCAGGTCAATCGGCCCAAGTACGAAATCGCCACGCTCC
>JAKPAQ010000538.1 GCA_029779385.1 Actinomycetes bacterium
AAGGTGCGCTGTACGCCTTCCCGCGGCTCGACCCAGAGGTTCACCAGATCAAGGACGATCAGCAGTTCGTCCTAGACCTGCTGATGAGCGAGAAAATCCTGTTGACCCAGGGCACTGGCTTCAACTGGCCGGACCCAGACCACCTGCGGATAGTCACGCTGCCATGGTCGCGCGACCTGGCCGAGGCAATCGGCCGGATGGGCAATTTCTTGTCTAACTACAGCCAAGACCACTGAACGTGGCGTGCCTGCCAATTTAGTCGGACCGCTCGCGTAGGCTGTAAGTCTTCCCCGCCCCAACCCTTTGCTGAGGGCCAAATCGTGCTGTCTAGGAGGCCACCAGAACATGGCAAGTAACTCGAACTTCGTGCATTTGCACGTGCATACCGAGTACTCCATGTTGGATGGCGCCTCGCTTCTCGACGGGCTTTTTGAACACACTGCAGCCCTCGAAATGCCGGCAATTGCCATGACTGATCACGGCAACTTGCACGGCGCATACGACTTTTGGTCCAAAGCTCGAAAACATGGGGTAAAGCCGATCATCGGCTTGGAGGCGTATCTAACGCCGGGCACCCACCGAAGCGAAAAGAAGCGTGTTCGCTGGGGCCGCGGAAACGAATCGGCCGAAGGTGGAGACGATGTTTCTGGCGGTGGCGCGTACACCCATATGACGATGTGGGCGTCCTCCACCGAAGGGATGCACAATCTCTTTCGGTTGTCGTCGTTGTCGAGCTTGGAAGGCCAGTACTACAAGCCGCGCGCCGACCGTGAACTTCTCGAAAAGTATTCGCCCGGACTCATCGCCACCACCGGTTGCCCGTCAGGGGCAATCCAGACCAGGCTTCGGCTGGGTCAATACGACGAGGCCCGGCGCGAGGCCGGCGAACTGCAAGAGATCTTCGGCCGGGAGAACTTCTTCCTCGAACTCATGGAGCACGACATTGAGATCGAGCGACGGGTTCGCGACGACCTGCTGCGCCTGGGCAAAGAGCTGGCGATACCGCCCGTGGCGACCAACGACTCGCACTACACCAAACCAGAAGATGCCGCCGCCCAAGAAGCACTGTTGTGCGTCAACTCAGGTAGTCGGATGTCAGAGCCGACCTACGCCCAAGGTGGCAAAAGGTTCGCCTTCGAGGGCACCGGCTACTACATCAAGTCAGCCGCCGAAATGCGCGAACTCTGGGAAGACCGGTTCGACCTGAAAGAGGCTTGCGACAACACCCTCCTGATCGCCGAGCGCTGTGAGGTCGAGTTCGCTGAGTCGACCGGCGGCTATATGGCCAGAGCCGATATTCCTGAAGGTGAAACCGAAGAGTCCTGGTTCCGCGCCGAAGTCTGGGCTGGAATCCGCGCCAGGTACGGCGACGACTTCTCCGACGACGTGCGGGCGCGCACCGAAATGGAACTGGAAGTCATCTCCCAGAAGGGCTACTGCGGTTATTACTTGGTGGTCGCCGACTTCATCGGTTGGTCCAAGGACAACGGCATCCGCGTTGGGCCGGGCCGTGGTTCAGGTGCTGGCTCGATCGCGGCCTACGCGCTCAAGATCACCGACCTGTGTCCGCTGCAAAATGGCCTGATCTTCGAGCGGTTCTTGAACCCCGAACGCCCGTCTATGCCCGACTTCGATATCGACTTTGATG
>JAKPAQ010000541.1 GCA_029779385.1 Actinomycetes bacterium
GCAGAACGATGCCGCGCTGAAGTCCGGTGAGGATCGTCTGTTCTCTTCCTACCAGGTCGCACCCGGCCTGAAGCTCTGGATCATCACCGAATGGGATCGCAGCCTCACCACGTTGCTGTTGCCCAGCGAGTACTGATCTTCTCCAACGCGGGGCCACCGACACCCCGCAAGGGTGCTGTAGCCCCTTCACTCCGAAGGAAACCACATGACATCCGACCAACATGACAAGCACCGCCGCAAACGGCTGTTCGAAATCGGTGCACTGGAGTTCAGCGAAGGCGTCGAACGCCTGATGAACGAAGGCCGGCTCGATCCCATGCCGCTTTTCGAACGCCACATGCGTGGCGACTGGGGCGACGTCGCGGACTACCAATGGCAGCAGAACAACGCTGCGTTGGAGTCTGGCGAACGCCTCGATTCGTTTTACGTCGTCACCCGTGACCTGAGCATCCGCATCTTCACCGAAGCAGATCGCAGAGCGACCCGCATCGTGCTGCCGTCCGAGTACTGACCGCGAGTTGTCACCGCAGGCCACGAGCGCCTGCACTGTCCAACCACTGACGGTTCGCCGTCTCTCTACCCACCACGGGGCATGCCATCGCCCCGCTGGGGTGGTGCATGTCCCATTTTTCTTTGGAGCATCACCATGTCCGTTGATCTCGACACCACCGCTAACGATGCAGAGCCCGTACAGGGCGAACTGCTCGAAGTGGAATCCAACCCTCTCACCCTGAGCCTTCAGGATTTTGTCGGCGAGTTCGGCGACGAACTGCTCGACTCTCTCAACCGCGCCAACCCGCCGGTCTATACCGGCCAAGCGCAAGCACAGCGGCAACTCGTCGTCGCCAGCCTCAAGCGCAAGTTGTTCCAGGCCCAGGCCGAAGTTGTCCATGCCGCCGCCGAGCTGTTGGTCGATCAAGGCGAGCGCGCTGCGATCGTCAATGGCGAAATGGGTTGCGGCAAGACGACCGTCGGCATCGCCACGGCCGCCGTGCTCAACGCCGAAGGCTACCGCCGCACCCTGGTGCTTTCGCCTCCCCACTTGGTCTACAAGTGGCGGCGCGAGATCCAGGAGACGGTGGCTGGTGCCAAGGTCTGGGTGCTCAATGGCCCGGACACGCTAGTCAAGCTCATCAAGCTGCGCGAGCAGTTGGG
>JAKPAQ010000545.1 GCA_029779385.1 Actinomycetes bacterium
CGTGCGGAAGCGACCATTGTTGAGATAGGTCACCTGCACGTTGCCGAGCGCGCCGTCACCAGCCACACGACCGATCGCCTGGCAAGCCGCGGTGGCCGCAGCCGCCGTCGGGTTGTTGGCAATCGCCGGGTTGAACACCGGATCGAAGCAGGAACGCTGCGCCGTATCGAGCGTGAGCGGCCCGATCGCGTCGTCAACGCGGATGCTGTAATAGTCGACCGACAGACGCAGGCGACGGAACATCTCGTTCGACGAGGGCGAGCTGATGACCGCACCGAGCGTCCAGGTCTTGGCCGACTCAGGCTTGACAGTCGGGTTGCCGACGAGGGTCGGGAACGCGAATGCCGGGCCGAGTGCGTTATAGAACTGCGGGTCCCCGTAGAACTTGGCCGACGTTCCGGCGATCGACTGGTTCATGAGGATGGTGCAGACCGCACGCACATTCGCCGCGTTCGGGTTGGTCGCGGTATTGGCCGACCAGCCGAGCGTGTTGTTCAGGCGGCAGACGTCACCACCACCGGCCGCCGTGAACGTCTGCTGCGGAGCCAGATAGAGCTCGGCAACGTTCGGCGCACGGATCGCCTTGTTGTAGCCACCACGCAGGCGGAACCAGTCAGTGACCGCCCAGTCAGCCATGGCCTTCCAGGTGAAGGCGCTGCCCGTGGTGTTATAGTCGGACGTACGAGCGCCGAGCGAGATTTCCAGGCTCTTGGCGAACGACATGTCGCGCAGCACCGGGATCAGCAACTCGCCATACAGCTCGTTGACCGTGATCTTACCCTTCGAGTTACCGCTCGGGTAAATGCCGATCGTCTGATCAAGGAACGAGGTGCCCTGCGTCGTCAGCGTATCATTCTGGAAATCATACTTGTTCTGACGATGGCTGGCACCGACAGCGGCACGCACCGTACCACCCGGCAGATCGAACAGGCCACCCTGGGCGTTACCCTCGAAGACGGTCTGCTGCATCACGGCGCGGTTGGACAGCGGCGCGCTGATCGCGGCGATACAGTCGGCCGAGATCGGCTTGTTCTTGTTGAACGGATCGAAGCCGCTGGTGCAGGTCGCGGACGACGCACCGAAGCCACCGAAGGCCGCATTGCCCTGTGC
>JAKPAQ010000553.1 GCA_029779385.1 Actinomycetes bacterium
TCATCGCAGGCAAGGACAAGGGTGTGGTCGGCGAGGTGATCGCCGTTCACCCGGAAGACAACCGTGTGGTGGTGCAGGGCGTGAACATCATGAAACGCCACGTCCGCGACACTGCTGACCCAAGCACCGGGCGCACCACTAAGGGCGGGATCATCAGTTCCGAGGCGCCGATCCACGCGTCCAACGTTCAGTTGGTGACCAAGGACGCGGCCGGCAATGAGGTACTCACCCGGGTCGGTTATGAGCGCGCTGAAGTGACCAAGCGTCGATCCGACGGTTCGGAGTACGAAGGGACCCGCGCGGTGCGCGTCTCCCGCAAGACCGGGAGGGAGATCTGATGGCAAAGGCCAAGAAATCAGAGGCCGACAAGCCGGCCGACGTGGTGCGGGCCTCGGCCGAGTCGACCCCGCGCCTCAAGCAGCGCTATCACGACGCGATTCGTCCCGCGTTGAATGAGGAGTTCCGGTACGGCAACGTTATGCAGATCCCTGGGCTGACCAAGATCGTGGTCAACATGGGTGTGGGCGAGGCCGCACGTGACTCGAAGATCCTGGACGGGGCGATTCGCGACCTGACCGCCATAACCGGCCAGAAGCCACAGGTCACCAAGGCACGCAAGTCCATCGCGCAGTTCAAGTTGCGCGAGGGCCAGGCTATCGGCTGCCACGTGACGTTGCGCGGCGACCGCATGTGGGAGTTCGCCGATCGGTTGCTGACCCTTGCGTTGCCAAGAATTCGCGACTTCCGCGGTCTGAACTCGAATCAGTTCGACGGGCTAGGCAACTACACGTTCGGTCTCAATGAGCAGGTCATGTTCCATGAGATCGACCAGGACAAGATCGACCGCGTGCGGGGTATGGACATCACCTTCGTGACCTCTGCCACCACGGACGAAGAGGGCCGGGCGCTGCTCAAGCAGTTGGGCTTCCCGTTCAAGCCTGTCGACGACGCCAAGATCGCTCGCCGGCGGAGCAACGTGCAGTACAAGTCGAAGTCGGCCGCCAAGGCCGCCGCCAAGAGGAAGAAGTGAGGCTGTAGATGGCCAAGACTGCACTCAAGGTCAAGCAGGCCCGTAAGCAGAAGTACGCGGTCCGCGCGTACACGCGTTGCCAGCGCTGCGGGCGGCCCAAGTCGGTGTACCGTGCCTTCGGCCTGTGC
>JAKPAQ010000559.1 GCA_029779385.1 Actinomycetes bacterium
CGCACTTCTCCTGCGGTTGCTGCCGACTGGCTGTGCGGAGTGCACAGTCATGGCCGCGCAAAGTGCGCACTCTGCCTTGCTCATTCGAGCACCAGATCGTCATGTGGGAGCAGATACTGAACGCGTGACATCGCTGGGGGAGCAACTCGAATCTGCCACTGAAACCGCCACGGACGTGAGCGCCGAGATTGCCGGTGCGGCTGGCGTGCCGTTGCGGCGAGCAGAACGGATGGCGGCGCTGCTGGACCTACTCAGCAAAGAACGCACAGTGGTGGTCGCTGAGGTAGCCGAGCAGTTCGGTGTGTCGGCGTCGACCTTGCGGCGCGACCTCCAATTGCTCGAAGCGCAGCGTCTTCTGGAACGCACTCACGGCGGTGCCGTCGCCACCAGGGCCGATCACGAACTCCCGGTGCGTTATCGCTCCCGTCAGCAACGCGAGCAGAAGGTGGCGATTGCTCGACTCGCGGTGACGCGTGTGCCGATGGGCTCCGTGGTCGGTCTGACCGGAGGTACGACGACCAGCGAAGTGGCTCGGCAACTCGCCGTACGCGATCAATTGACCGTGGTGACCAATGCGCTCAACATTGCCGCCGAACTCTCGATTCGGCCCAAAGTCAAAGTAGTTGTGCCCGGCGGAGTGGCCCGACCGCAGTCTTATGAGTTAGTCGGAGTTTGGGGCGCCCAGGTCTTGCGCGGGCTCAACATCTCGGTCGCGATCATGGGTGTCGACGGAATCGATGCAGCAGGGGGTCTGACCACTCACGACGAAGTGGAGGCACTCACCAACGCAGCCCTGATCGAACGCGCCCAGCGGGTCTATGTCGTTGCCGACAGCAGCAAACTTGGTCGAGTTCACCTGGCCCGGATCGGCGGCATTGAGCGTGTGACCGAATTGATCACCGATACGCAGGCCGATCCTGCGCAGGTTGCCAAGCTTCGCGCGGCTGGCGTCACGGTCACCATTGCGAGTCCTTGACCACTTCGTGGCGTGATCTAGCCTGAGCCCATGCCGGTTGCCGTCGTCACCGACTCCACCTCCTCGTTGCCCAGTGATCTGGTCGAGACATGGGGGATCCGCGTCGTACCACTCCACGTGATCATCGGCGAGGCAACCTTT
>JAKPAQ010000560.1 GCA_029779385.1 Actinomycetes bacterium
GGAGCGGTGGTCGCCCGGTGAAGGGTTCGGGACCACCGCGGACGAGGCCGTACAAGGTGAGTCCTTTGAACAGCGGCTAAGTCAGGAAGAACCCGACTTGGACCCAGACGCCGAGTGGAGCGAAGACGACCTCGACGATGGCGAGGTTGGCTCGCGCCGCTCTGGCCGCTTGGTCGACCCAGACGGCGGCTTCGGCGAGGACGTGGAGTCGGAGTTGTACGGCAATGATGTCGGCATCGACGGTGCCGGTGCCAGTGCCGAAGAGGCAGCCGTGCACATCGTCGAGGAATTCGACTGAAGTACCTGTCGGCCGCGCATGGGTGAACACATGTGCACTAGGGTTCATTCATGCGCGACCTGACATATCCGCCGATCATCCTTACGGCCAAAACGCTGTTCAAAGTGCTTGGGATGAAGTTCCAGTACTCCGGCACCGAGCACATCCCACGCACCGGCGGCGCGATCCTCGCTTCGAACCACGTTAGTTATGTGGACTTCATTTTCAACGGTCTGGCGGCTCAGCCAGCGAAGCGTTACGTGCGGTTCATGGCTAAGAAGGACGCCTTCGACAACAAAATCTCCGGGCCGATCATGCGCTCACTGCACCACATTTCGGTTGACCGTTCCCAAGGAGAAGAGTCGCTGCTCGCGGCCATCGACTACGCCCGAAACGGTGAAATCGTTGGCGTCTTCCCCGAGGCCACGATCAGTCGCTCAATGGAAATCAAAGAGCTAAAAACCGGCGCAGTCCGCGCCGCCGCCGAAGCCGGCGTGCCGCTGATCCCGATGGTCGTCTGGGGTACTCAGTTGCTCAAGACTAAGGATCACGAGCCGGATCTGACCGGCCGAGGCAAGACGATCGCCTTGCACGTTGGCGAGCCGATTCCGGTCACTGGCGAGGACCCGGTCGCCGAGACTCAGTTGCTGCGCGAAGCACTCTCAGCACTGCTCGAAAAGGCGATTCGAGAGTTCCCGACCCCACCGGAAGGACAGTGGTGGGCGCCGGCGAGTTTCGGTGGCACCGCCCCGACGCCGGCTGAAGCCAAGCGCCTCGACGAAGAAGAGTTGGCTGCCCGAGCAGCCAAACGCGCCGAGCGCTCGTAGTCCTTTAGTTCGAACCGGGCACAATGGTCGTCGTGACTGAACCGTTGGTGCTGGGTATCGAATCTTCCTGCGACGAGACCGGCGTTGGCATCGTTCGCGGGACGACCTTGCTGGCGCACGCCGTCGCCTCAAGCGTCGAAGAGCACGTCCGGTTCGGCGGGGTGGTGCCGGAGGTGGCGAGCCGCGCTCACCTTGAAGCGATGGTCCCCACCCTCGAAGAGGCCTACGCCCAGGCAGGGGTGGACGTGCGCGACGTCGACGCCATTGCCGTGACCAGCGGCCCGGGACTCAGCGGGGCGCTGCTGGTCGGGGTGGCCGCAGCGAAGGCGTTGGCACTGGCACACGACAAGCCGCTCTATGGCGTGAACCATTTGGCCGCCCATGTTGCGGTCGACCAACTCGAGCACGGCCGCTACGACGAACCGACAATCGCACTGCTGGTCAGCGGTGGCCATACCGAAATCTTGCTCGTCAACGACATTGCGACCGACATCAAACTGCTCGGCGGCACGATTGACGATGCCGCCGGCGAGGCGTTCGACAAGGTCGCCAGGCTGTTGGGGCTGCCGTATCCGGGCGGCCCGCAAATTGATCGAGTTGCGGCCGGCGGCGACCCGAAGGCGATCGACTTCCCGCGCGGGCTCACTACTGGGCGAGACCTGGAACGCTACCGCTGGGACTTCTCGTTCTCGGGCCTAAAGAGTGCGGTTGCCCGGCACGTTCAGCACGAACAGCGGATGGGCCGCCAGATCGTCGTGGCTGATGTGGCTGCTTCGTTCCAGGACTCAGTTTGCGATGTGCTCAGCAAGAAGGCGATCGCGGCTTGTGTCGCGCACGATGTCCCGCGGTTGGTGCTTGGCGGGGGAGTGGCCGCCAATGAGCGACTGCGCAAGTTCGTCCTCGAGCGCGCGGACGCCGCGGGAGTTGAAGTTCGCATTCCGGCCAGGTCGTTGTGCACCGACAACGGGGCGATGGTGGCCGCGCTCGGCGCCGAAGTGGTGCGGCGCGGGATCGCCCCCTCGGACTTGAGTTTGGCCGTCGATTCGAGTCGGCCGGTTACCGAGATAGTTGCCTAGAGCGAGCTCAACTTCTGGCCCGACTGAAACGGATGGTGTCGCCGGGGCGCACATGGGCCAACAAGTCGGTGTCTGCGTCCGCGACTACACCGATCACCGGGTAGCCGCCGGTCACCGGATGGTCCGGCCCCAAGATGACAGGCCGCCCAGAACTGGTCACTTGGACGCTGCCGCGAACGACCGGCTCACTGGCAAGTTCACCCATAACGCGCCTGGCCAAGTTCGGTCCGGCCAAGCGAATCCCAATCCGGTCCGAATCGGCCTCGACCAGCCACGGCGCCGAAAGCAAAGTCGCGATCGCCTCGGCGCTGTACCAGTCGTCGCGCGGCCCGAGGGTGAGTCGCACGGTCAACTCACCGGCCGGTAGGTAGGCCGGAAAAGTCTCGGTCGAAATGCGGCCAGCGGGAGCCAGCGCCCGGAGTTCGTCGTCGACCGCGACGGCGGGTGGGCCGATCTGGCCGAGGGTGTCGGTCGACGCGCTG
>JAKPAQ010000570.1 GCA_029779385.1 Actinomycetes bacterium
CTGCGTGGGAGACACCCCAGGCGAGCAGATTGAGGTCCTGATCGGTCAGTTGGTGAAGATTCTCCAGGATGGCCAAGAACTCAAACTGAGTAAGCGGGCCGGCACGATCGTGTCGCTTCGCGAACTGATCGACCTGATCGGTGTGGACGCACTGCGCTACACGCTGATTCGCTATCCGGCGGACTCGCCATTGACGCTCGACATCGCCGAAATGACGCGCAAGAGCAACGACAACCCGGTCTATTACGTCCAGTACGCGCACGCGCGACTGTCGTCAATCCTGCGAAACGGGGCCGACCTAGGTTTGCAGGTCGATCTAACTCAGTTCGATCCGTCGCTGCTTAGTGAAGACCGTGCCGGTGACCTACTGCGTGCGCTGGCCGAGTTCCCGCGGGTGGTCGCCCGGTCGGCCGAACTTCGTGAACCGCACCGGATTGCCCGCTACCTAGAGGACACCGCCGCGTCCTTCCACAAGTTCTACGACGTTTGTCGGGTGCTGCCGCATGGCGACGAAGAAACATCGCCAACGCATCTGGCCCGACTCGCTCTGGTCGCGGCGACGCGACAGGTAATCGCCAACGGCCTAGACCTACTCGGCGTCACCGCTCCCGAGAGGATGTGAACATGCGATCGCATGAAGCCGGTGCCCTGCACGGCCAGGCCGGAAGCCAAGGCCCGCAGTGGCTGCGCGCCCCCGAGGACGTAAATCAGATTGTGCCGCAGTTGTGGTCGGCAAACGTGAGCAAGATCGACGGGGAACTCACCATCGCCGGTGAGACGGCGCGCGAACTGGCGGCCGAATTCGGCACGCCTCTCTACGTAGTCGACGAGGACGACTTCCGCGCCCGAGCAAGGGCGTTCAAGGAGGGCTTCGAAGGCGCCGAGGTCTATTACGCGGCCAAGGCTTTCTTGAGTGTGGCTACGGCTCGCTGGGTCGAGCAGGAGGGCTTGAATCTTGACGTGTGCACCGGCGGCGAGTTGGCGGTCGCACTGCGCGCCGAGTTCCCGCCCGCGCGGATCGGACTGCACGGAAACAATAAGTCCGTTGCTGAACTTCGCCGCGCCCTGGAAGTCGGTGTTGGTCGGATCATCGTCGACTCGGTCGACGAGATCGATCGGCTAGTCGAACTGGCCGCCGAACTTGGCGTCACCGCGAACGTGATGGTCCGGGTGACCGCTGGCGTTGAGGCGCATACGCACGAATACATCTCGACTTCGCACGAGGACCAAAAGTTCGGTTTCTCGATCGCCGACGGCGCCGCCTTTGCGGCAGTTCGGCGAATCCTCGACGGCGAGGGACTGAACTTCCTTGGCCTGCATTCGCACATCGGCTCGCAGATCTTTGTTTCCGACGGCTTCGAAGTTGCCGCCCGGCGAGTGCTGCGTCTACACGAGCAGATCGCGCGTGACCTAGGCGTGACCGCACCCGAACTCGATCTTGGCGGCGGCTTCGGCCTTGCGTACACGACTCAAGACGATCCGCGTACGGCCGCCGATCTTGGCCGTGAACTGACCCAGATCGTCGCGGACGAGTGCGCGGCTCTAAAGATCGACGTGCCCCAACTTGCGATAGAGCCAGGCCGAGCGATCGCCGGCCCGTCAACTTTCACGCTCTACGAGGTCGGGACCACCAAGGTTGTCGGCTTGGACGGTGGCGGTTCGCGACACTACGTTTCGGTCGATGGCGGCATGAGCGACAACATTCGCCCCGCGCTTTATGGGGCCGACTATTCGTGCACGCTGGCAAATCGGGAATCGTCGGCACAGCCGGTGCTGGCGCGAGTTGTGGGCAAACACTGCGAGTCCGGCGACATCGTGGTCAAGGCCGAGTTCTTGCCGGCCGACGTGAAAGCCGGTGACTTGCTGGCGGTGCCTGGAACTGGCGCCTACTGTCGATCCTTGGCCAGCAACTACAACCATGTACCGCGGGCTGCGGTGGTGGCGGTGCGGGCAGGCGAGGCTCGAGTGATTATCCGGCGCGAAACCGAAGAAGACTTGCTGCGACTCGACGTCGAATGAATCCCGGCCAAGTCCTGAACTGCGGACTGCAACACGGGGGTCGTCCCTTCGCCGATAGGCTTGGCTGGTGACCACCTCATCGTCTAAACGGCCAATCCGCATCGCCATGCTCGGGTGCGGAGTCGTCGGCACGCAGGTGGCTCGATTCTTGACCCGCGACGCCGAGGAATTAGGTCGTCGTGTTGGTGCACCCGTCGAACTGGTCGGAATTGCGGTTAGGCGCCTAGAGCGGGTGCGCGATTTGGATTTGCCTGCCGAACTTTTCACCACGGACGCGCAAGCGTTGGTGACGCGCGGTGACCTCGACGTCGTTATCGAAGTTATCGGCGGGATTGAGCCGGCCCGCGAACTGATTTTGGCGGCCCTTGCCAGTGGCGCCTCGGTCGTTACTGCCAATAAGGCATTGCTCGCCGAAGATGGCGACGCACTGTACGAGGCGGCGCGAAAGGCCGAACGGGATTTGTACTACGAGGCTGCCGTTGCCGGCGCGATCCCGATCGTTCGTCCGCTGCGTGAGTCGCTGGCTGGCGACCGTGTAACGCGAGTTCTCGGCATCGTCAACGGCACCACTAACTACATCCTCGACCAGATGACCACGAGCGGGGCCAGTTTCGATGACGCCCTCGACGAGGCGCAGCGTCTCGGTTATGCCGAAGCCGATCCGACCGCGGACGTTGAAGGTTTCGATGCGGCCGCAAAGGCGGCAATCCTCGCCGGTTTGGCCTTCCACACCAGGGTCACGATCGGCGAAGTCCATCGCGAAGGCATCACCGAAGTTACTTCCGCCGACGTGAGTTCGGCCAGTGAGATGGGCAGCGTCGTCAAGCTGCTCGCGATCTGCGAAATCAGCGAAGACGGCACGGCCGTTTCGGCCCGGGTGCATCCGGCGATGATCCCGATCACGCACCCGCTTGCCAGCGTGCGTGGCGCTTACAACGCGGTCTTTGTCGAGTGCGAGGCCGCCGGCGAGTTGATGTTTTATGGCCCCGGTGCCGGCGGTGCCCCCACTGCCAGTGCAGTCCTTGGCGACGTCGTAACTGTTGCCCGTCACCGCGTTGATGGCGTATTCGGTCCGGGGGAGTCGGCACACGCTGACCTGTCGGTACTCAGCATCGGCCAAGCCAAAACCCGGTGCCACATTTCTATCGATGTCGACGACCGCCCGGGCGTTCTTTCTGCGGTTGCCCAAGCATTCGCGACCCACGGCGTCTCGATCAAGACGGTGCGTCAAGAAGGTCGCGGCGACGATGCCCAACTGGTCGTAGTCACTCACGAAGCAGAAGATGCTGCGCTGGCGGCGACAGTTGACCAAGTTCGTGACTTGTCGATGGTGCGCGGGGTGTCATCGGTCATGCGAGTTGAAGGAGTTTCCTGATGGCTAGTCCGTGGCGTGGCGTAATCAACGAGTACCGCGATCGGATTGGACTCGATCCGGCTGCGCCGGTGATTTCGCTTGGTGAGGGCGGCACGCCGCTGATCCATTCGGCGTGGCTGTCCAACCTTGTCGCAGGCGACGTGTTCGTCAAGGTTGAGGGCGACAACCCGACCGGCTCGTTCAAGGACCGGGGCATGACTACGGCGATCTCTGCGGCCGTCGGCGAGGGCGCAAGGGCTGTGGTCTGCGCATCGACTGGCAACACTTCAGCCTCGATGACCGCCTATGCCGCTCGCGCTGGCCTCGCGCCGATCGTGCTGGTTCCCCAGGGCAAGATCGCGGCGGGCAAGATGGCCCAAGCCGTTATGCACGGCGGCGAGATCATCGAGGTTCGTGGCAATTTCGACGACTGCCTGAACCTGTCGCGCGGCCTGGCCAAGGAATACCCAGTTGCACTCGTCAACTCGGTCAACCCGATGCGCCTCGAGGGGCAAAAGACGGCCGCATTTGAGATCGTCGATGTGCTCGGCAAAGCCCCGGACATCCACGTCCTGCCGGTAGGAAACGCTGGCAACATCAGCGCCTACTGGAAGGGGTTTGTTGAGTACCACCAGTCCGGCGACGCGGCCTCACGCCCACAGATGTGGGGATTCCAGGCCGCTGGTGCGGCACCAATCGTTCGTGGCGAAGTCGTGACGAACCCCGAAACGGTCGCCACAGCGATCCGGATCGGGAATCCGGCCTCGTGGACGTTGGCCGAGAACGCCCGCGACGAGTCCGGCGGTCGAATCGACGCAGTAACCGACGAGCAAATCCTTGACGCGCAGCGCGATCTGGGCCGACATGAAGGCATTTTTGTAGAGCCTGCCTCGGCTGCCGGTGTTGCTGGCCTGCTCGCGGCAGTGGCGGCCGGTGAGGTGCCGAAGGGTCAAACCATCACCATCACGGTCACTGGCCATGGGCTCAAAGACATCGATACGCCGCTTTCGCGCATTGAGTCGGTAGTCGACAAGGTAGTAGACGCCGACGTGCATGCCGCCGCAGAAGCCGCCGGCCTCAAATGACGTTGAAAACCGGTCCGGTAACCGTCCGGGTGCCGGCCACCAGCGCGAACTTGGGTCCTGGCTTCGATGCGCTCGGAATGGCGCTGTCTTGGTACGACGACGTGACTGCCGAGGTCATCGAGGCTGGGTTGACCTTCGATATTGAAGGTGAAGGCGCCGACGAGGTGCCGCGAGATGAGACACACCTGCTGTACCGGGCGATGGATGCAACTTTCGATTTGTTGGGGGAGCGGCCTACCGGCCTGCACCTCACTTGCCGCAACACGATCCCGCATGGTCGCGGTTTGGGGTCATCGGCTGCCGCAATCGCCGCGGGTGTGTTCTTGGCCCGTGCCTTGACTTCTGACGGACACCTGCTGCTTGACGACGAGGCGCTGTTCCGACTGGCGACCGATCTTGAAGGTCACCCAGACAACGTGGCACCGGCACTGGCCGGCGGGTTCACGATCTCGTGGATTGACGGGGCCCTCGCCCAATCTCTTCGCCTTCAGGTCGACGCTGAAGTGACTGTATTCGTTCCGCCCGAGCCGGTTTCGACTGAAATTGCGCGCGGTTTGCTGCCCGAGTCGGTGCCGCATGCCGATGCGGCGTTCAGCTCTGGTCGAGCGGCGCTTCTGGTGGCGGCATTGGTTTGCGCACCAGAACGCGTGCTGTCGGCAACTGAGGACCGACTGCACCAGTCCTATCGGGCAGCGGCGATGCCTGACTCATACAAACTCGTGCAGCGACTGAGAGCAGAAGGCATCGCGGCGGTCATTTCCGGTGCCGGGCCTACGGTCTTGGCATTCGGCCACGGGCTAGAAGACTGGAACCCCCCAGGTTGGCTGCACCGAGAACTTCAGGTTGCTTCGCGTGGCGCACACCTAGTGTGATCTGCGTCGTGCTACAGTAGTTGCTGTCGGAGTCGAGATCTTCTCCCCGACGTAACGCCACTTCCTCGCCCGTCAGATGCGGGCAATCCTGTACCCAGAGTCTTTTGGCCGAGGGTTCGAACAGGACTGTGGCCTTCCTGTTAAGGACAACGTGTGACGGAATCAACCACGGTCGATCCCACGCCAGCAGAAGGCGCCGAGAAGGCGCCGGCAAAGGCACCCCGCAAAACCGGCGGTGCCCTTGGCGGAAAGGTGATCGCCGAGCTGCAAGAGATCGCAGCCGGACTGTCGATCGAGGGCGCTGCCAAGATGCGCAAGGGTCAACTGATCGATGCGATCAAGGCCGCTCGGGGCGAGGCCAAGCCGGCCGCTGCCCCGCGGGCCAGTGAACAGCCTGCTAACCAGCAACCGCAGGAGCAGGCGGAGAAGCCAGCGGCAAAGCGGGCGCCGAAGCAGGCCAAAAAGGTCACTGCTGAGCCAACCGATTCGGCGAACAACGCTGACGTAAAGTCTTCGGCCGAGAAGACCGAGCCCAAGAACGAGAACCGCCAAGGTAACCAGAACCAGGGCAACCAAAACCGCCAAGGCAACCAGGGTCAGGGTCGCGGTAACCAGAACCAGGGCAACCAAAACCGCCAAGGCAATCAGGGCCAAGGCAATCAAGGCGACAACGACCGTCGTCGCAACCGACGCGGACGCAACCGCAACAACCGCGGTCTCGAAATAGATCCGACCTTCACCGAGGACGATGTACTAGTCCCGGCCGCCGGCATCCTAGATATCCAAGACAACTACGCGTTCGTTCGCACCACGGGCTACCTGCCTAGCGAGAATGACGTCTATGTGTCGATGTCGATGGTGCGAAAGCTTGGCCTTCGTCGCGGTGACGCGATCGTCGGTCAGGTCCGCCAACCTCGCGAGGGCGAGCGCAAAGAGAAGTTCAACCCGATGGTCAAGGTTGACTCGGTCAATGGGATGGACTCCGAAGAGACGAAGAAGCGCGTGGAGTTCTCCAAGCTCACGCCGCTCTACCCCTCCGAGCGCCTTCGGTTGGAGAGCCCGGCCGGTGGCATGACTGGTCGAGTGATCGACCTTGTCTCGCCGATCGGCAAGGGCCAGCGCGGTCTAATCGTTTCACCGCCGAAGGCCGGTAAGACGATGGTCATGCAGCAGGTGGCCAATGCGATCACTGAAAACAACCCCGAGTGCCATTTGATGATCGTCCTAGTTGACGAACGTCCCGAAGAAGTCACCGACTTCCAGCGCACGGTTAACGGCGAGGTGATCGCCTCAACCTTCGACCGTCCGGCAGCAGATCACACTGCAGTTGCCGAACTCGCGATTGAGCGCGCAAAGCGCCTGGTCGAACTGGGCCATGACGTCGTCGTACTGCTCGACGGCATTACCCGACTAGGCCGCGCCTACAACTTGGCGGCGCCGGCCTCTGGTCGAATCATGTCCGGCGGCGTCGACTCGTCGGCGCTGTACCCACCGAAGAAGTTCTTCGGTGCGGCCCGCAACATCGAAGACGGCGGCTCGCTCACGATTTTGGCCACCGCGCTCATCGAGACCGGTTCGCGAATGGACGAGGTCATCTTCGAAGAGTTCAAGGGCACCGGCAACTGGGAACTGCGCTTGCGGCGCGAGTTCGCCGACAAGCGGATCTTCCCGGCTATCGATGTCGAGGCATCCAGCACCCGCCGTGAAGAGCTGTTGATGGCTCGCGACGAACTCGCCATCATCTGGAAGTTGCGCCGGTTGCTTTCGGGCCTCGAAGGCCAGCAGGGCCTCGAACTGGTCCTTGGCAAGCTAAAGAAGACCCAGAGCAACGTCGAATTCCTAATGGAAATCAACAAGACGATGCCAGGTGGGGTAAACAACGGCGACGACTGATCGTCAACGCCAACGGCCAAGAATCCCGGTGGGGTTCTTGGCCGTTGGTGTTTCTTAGCTAGGGTTCAAGCTATGACTACGGCATGGGAATTCACCGCGACCGCACTCGACGGCACCGAACGCCAGTTGGCCGATTACCGGGGCCAAGTCGCGCTGGTAGTCAATACGGCTTCGCAGTGTGGGTTCACCCCACAATATGGTCCGCTCCAGGACCTCTTTGACACCTATGGGCCACGAGGATTTGTTGTCTTGGGATTCCCGTGCGATCAGTTCGGCCACCAAGAGCCGGGCACGGAAGCCGAAATCGCCGAGTTTTGCGAGTCGTCGTTTGGGGTGCAGTTTCCGATGTTCGCCAAGGTTGAAGTGAACGGCGCAAACGCACACCCGCTGTACTCCTGGCTAAAGCAGGAGAAGAAGGGAATCTTGGGCGGAGCGATCAAGTGGAATTTCACAAAATTCCTCGTCGATCAGCAAGGAAACGTCGCCAAGCGTTATGGCTCGACCACCAAACCGCAAGATATCGCTGCCGACATTGAAGCGTTGCTGGACGCCCCGAACTGAACTACGAGTCGGCGTTCTTGCGCCGACTGCCAGGCTGGCGGCTGCCATCAGCTGTCGGCGGAGTTTCCGAAACAGGCTGCTCGGGTTGACTCGGTTTAGCGGACTCGGGCTGCTGTTCGTTTTCTGAATCGTGATCGATGATTAGCGGTCGCCGATTGCCAATGTCGCGTTGGGTGTTTGAAAGTGGGACTTCGTTCTGTTCGTATTTTTTCGGTCGCTTGGAGGTGAAAACCTGTAGTACCGAGACCAGCGCGAGGATCAACCACGTAAGGGCGAACACGGCTACGCCCGCGACCAGAAGGGTGATCGCTCGGTTTGTTCCGTATTCAGTCCAGATGTACGCGACCGAGGCGACGAACAAAATAAGCACAGTCAATGCAAGGATTGAAGTCTTGCTTCGGGGGAGCTTCGCGGCCATATCACTAGTTTAGGTGGCGCATGCCAGAACACCAGTATGACCCGGCGAATCGAGTCCGATTTGAGACTCTCATGGGCTCGCTGGCACAATAGGTGCCAGGTTCCGGTTCACGGCGCGCGCCGCGTGCTGACCCGGCGACCACGAGAGGACACCATGAAGAAGGACATTCACCCCGAATACGTCGTTACGCAGGTCTCTTGCACTTGCGGAAACACGTTCGAGACCCGCAGCACCGCTATCGAAGGCGTTCTTCGCGCGGACGTGTGCTCGGCCTGCCACCCGTTCTACACCGGTAAGCAGAAGATTCTTGATACCGGCGGACGCGTTGCTCGCTTCCAGAAGCGGTACGGCAAGAACTAGTTTTATCGCGGCGCCGGTCATCTCCACTCGGAGTGACCGGCGCCGTTGTCATGACCGCGAACTTTTACCTCTGGAGGTCGAGCGATGTTCGAAGCCGTCGAGTCATTGATCGGTGAGCACGGCCAAGTCGAGGAACAGTTGGCAGACCCCAGCGTGCACGCTGATCCGCGGCTGGCGAAGAAGCTTGGCCGCAGATATGCCGAGCTGAACTCGATCATCCGCGCCTACCACGACTGGCAGGGGGCGACCGCTGATTTGGTGGCGGCCCAAGAGCTCCACATGGACGACGAAGCGGCCGAACTCGAACTGCAGATCCCGCAGTTGGCTTCGCGACTCGAGGGGCTGCTGGTGCCCCGCGACGAGGCCGACGACAAGGACGTCATCCTCGAAATCAAGGGTGGCGAAGGTGGCGACGAGTCCGCATTGTTCGCCGCCGACCTGCTGCGAATGTACGAACGGTTCGCTGAACGGCACGCCTTCAAAGTCGAGATTCTCGATTCAACCGAAACCCCGCTGGGTGGCTTCAAGTCCGTCACGGCGGCAGTCAAGGCCAAGTCAGGCGTCGAGCCTGGTCAGGCGCCATACGCATTGTTGAAGTTCGAGGGCGGCGTCCATCGCGTCCAACGGGTTCCCGTCACCGAGTCGCAGGGGCGGATCCACACCTCGGCGGCAGGTGTTCTGGTGCTGCCCGAGGCCGAAGACGTAGATATCGAACTGAACGAAAACGACCTGCGCATCGACGTGTTCCGGTCCTCGGGGCCAGGTGGCCAGAGCGTAAACACCACCGATTCGGCCGTGCGGATCACGCACTTGCCAACCGGGATTGTGGTCAGTTGCCAAAACGAAAAGTCCCAGTTGCAGAACAAAGACCAGGCGATGCGGATTTTGCGCTCGCGACTTCTCGATGCGGCTCAGGCTCAAGCCGATGCCGATGCGGCCGATGCTCGCCGTTCGCAGGTTCGCACCGTCGACCGGTCAGAGAGAATTCGAACCTACAACTTCCCCGAGAACCGGATCTCTGATCACCGGACCGGCTTCAAGGCCTACAACTTGGATCAAGTGATTGACGGCGCCTTGGACGACGTCATCGCTTCGCTGGTCGAAGCTGACTTGGCCGAGAGATTGGCTGCGCTGGAGTCGCCGAAATGAGCACTCGCAAACTGCTCGAGGACGCAGCAGAGACGCTCGAGGCTGCCGGCGTTTCTTCGCCTAGGCACGACGCCGAGGTTTTACTCAGCCACGTGACCGGCACCCCGCGGTCGTTGTTGACGCTGACTGTTCGCGCCGATGACGCCCAGCGCCAGGTTTTCCAAGAGATGATCGCAGCTAGGGCAGCTCGGGTGCCGCTGCAGCATCTAACGGGTTCGGCCG
>JAKPAQ010000572.1 GCA_029779385.1 Actinomycetes bacterium
GAAGGTTCCTCGGTGACAAAAGACGACATACGCGCGCAACTGACGGCCGCCGGACTTGATCCCGATGCCATCAGCGGACTGATTGACGCCGCCATCGCTGAGGATCTGGCGGGTGGCGTTGATGTGACGACGGTGGCTACTGTGCCGCCGGAGCAACTGTCACAGCTTGACTTGGTGGCGCGAGCCCCGGGCGTCGTCGCTGGAGTCCCGATTGCGGCTCTGGTGTTTGAGAACGTCGCGGCCTCAGCGGGCAGTCCGGTTGACGCTTCGCAAGATCGCAGCGATGGCGATGCCGTTGTGGCCGGCGACGTATTGCTTTCGATTCGTGGCCGCACTCGCGACCTCCTGACCGCGGAACGCACCGCACTGAACCTCCTGTGCCACTTGTCCGGTGTCGCCACCGCGACGGCCAAGTGGGCTGTCGCGCTTTCCGGAAGTCAGACGCGCGTTCGCGACACCCGCAAGACCACCCCGCTGTTGCGGTCATTGGAGAAGTACGCAGTCCGCTGCGGCGGTGGCGTCAATCATCGAATGGCTTTGTCGGACGCAGCGTTGGTCAAGGACAACCATGTCGTCGCAGCGGGAGGAGTTGCCGCCGCCTTTGAGGCGGTTCGCAGCCAGTTCCCGGGCATTCCAGTTGAGGTTGAGGTTGATTCGCTTGACCAGTTGGACGAGGTAGTAGCCGCGGGTGCTGACCTTGTGCTACTCGACAACTTCACTGCCGATCAAATGACAGAGGCCGTGCGCCGCGTGGGTGGTCGAGTGCTGCTCGAGGCATCTGGTGGTCTGACACTTTCTGACGCGCCCGCCGTCGCGGCGACGGGCGTTGACTACGTCGCAGTCGGTGCACTGACCCACTCGGCACCCGTGCTCGACATCGGTGCCGACTTGGAGTCGATCTAGCCAACTTTCATTCCACGCGGCAGGTAGGGAACTATGTACCTGTGCTGCTGACGATTGATGTGGGAAATACGAATACGGTCATCGGGCTGTTCGAAGGTGACAGCCGTGAGAACTCGTATCGAGTCAAGACCGATCCGCACAGCACCGCCG
>JAKPAQ010000593.1 GCA_029779385.1 Actinomycetes bacterium
AAGTTGTGAAGCGGTCGGATCGGTAAACAGTGGCGACCCCGTGGCAAGGAAACCAAGACCGATGCCGTTGAAGCGGTTCTCGTTGCGCGCATTCTCGCCGACTTTCTTCACCCAACTGAAGAACAGGGCGCCGAACGCGCCGGCGGCCAAGATCACCAACTCATTTACCGACGCTAAGTAGGCGGCGAAACTCGCGAGCGCAATCACCACGAGCGAAGGCCGCTTGAACACGGCCCTTCGTAGACCAAACAGCGCGTGAACGATGATCGCGATGGTTACTGGAATGACGCCGTACAAGACGGCTGTGAAGGCTGGAGTTTGCCCGTAAGTCACATAAGCCCAAGCGAGCGCGGTGACGATGATTGCCGCCGGCAAAATGAAGCAAACCCCAGCGGTGACCAGCCCGCGCCAACGGCCCCGCTCGAAGCCAAGATGGATTGCCAGCTCGGTCGAGTTTGGCCCCGGGATCAGGTTCGTTGCCCCGACTAAATCTACGAAGCGTTCGTCGTCAACCCAGCCTTTGCGCCTAACGATCTCTTGGCGCATCATCGCGATATGGGCGGGCGGGCCGCCGAAGGCGACCAGTCCCAATCGCAGGAACAGCAAGGCAATTTCGCGGATCTGACCGATCGGCGCGTTGCTCACTGGCGAACGCTAACGCGAGTAGGTGAACGGCGGGTGACTAAGCCACGCGGCCACTGATCGGGCAAGATCGGCATGTGAACTCTGCGAGCGCCGTACCTGCCAGGCCGGTTCGGTCCTGGTTGATGGCGCACCCTGCCGACGTGATCGACGTGTTTGTCTACGTAGTCGTCCTCAACCTGGCGATCGAGTACTTTCCGGCCGTGATCAGTGAGTCTTTCACCCTGTCACTGCTGACCGCGTTGCTGCTCAAACTCGCGCTTGAGGTTGTGGTTTGGCTAAAAACGATGTTGCTGGAACGATTCCGCGCAGCGTCCGGCCCGGTGGCCAAAACGCTCTCCGGCCTGGTGTTATGGGCGCTGGCAATCGGCAGCAAGCTAGTTGTGCTGTGGCTGATCGATGTTGCCTTCGGTGGCGAAGTCAGTCTCGGCGGGTTCATTTCAGTGACTGCGCTGGTTCTTGCTTTGCTGCTGGCCCGCGCGGGCGTGCGACGGCTACTTTTTGGGACGACGAAGTGACCTCGCCGGATTTGGTGGTCGGGCCAGACGGGTTGGCTCGACCCGCTTGGGCCAGCGCCGACGACCTGCTGAGCGAGTACTACGACACTGAGTGGGGGATGCCGGTTCGCGACGAGCGCGGCGTCTTTGAGCGGCTCAGTCTTGAGGCGTTCCAATCGGGGCTTTCTTGGGCGACGATCCTGCGCAAGCGGGCGGCTTTTCGGGTCGCGTTCGCCGGTTTCGATCCAGACGAGGTGGCGACGTTCGATGCCGCTGACGCCACCCGCCTGCTCGGTGACGCGGCGATCGTTCGCAACCGAATGAAGATCGCCGCGACGATTCAAAACGCTAAAGCCACCGTTGCCCTGCGAGAACAGGGCGGGCTGGCCGAGTTCGTTTGGTCGTTTCAACCTGCAACCACCCCCGAACCGCGCACGATGGCCGAGATTCCGACCAGTTCGGCTGAGTCCAAGGCCTTAGCTTCGGGTCTTCGAAAACGCGGTTTCACCTTTGTCGGACCCACGACGATGTTCGCGCTTATGGAAGCTCTCGGCATCGTCGACACTCACCTCGTTGGCTCGCATCGCCGTGGGTCATCTGGGGTTTGGTCGGTAACTAGCGCTTGAGGATTTCCTCGAGGCGAAGGTAACTTATCTCCATCCCATCGGTCATTCCGGTTGCCAGAATCGCGTCTCGAATATCTGAACTCTGATACGTGATAAACACCGAGAGCAAAGTTCCATCAACAACTGAGGTCAACGTCAACTCGTTGAGATTCGTGGGATCTTCGGTACCGACCATTCGCTCAGTGCAAACTGCTCGCACGGGAGGAGTCGCCTCTAGGATTTCGCCGGTGAATCCGAATCGGCCAGATCCATCGTCGGTCACCCATTCGTAGCGGTAGGTCTCGCCGACGGTTGAGGTTGGTTCGCAGACTGGCATCGTCCAGCCATCGGGTCCAAGTAGCCAAACTCGAAGGAGGTCGGGGTCGTGGTGTGCGCGCCAGACTTGGTCGATTGAGCCGCGCACGATCCGAGTGATTCGGGCTTGCTTTTCGCCAATGAGTTGCACGTGGGTCCGCAAATCGCTGGCGAACGACTTCAAGTCCGCCAGGACCGCATCCATCTGACTCATTGCGGCGCTGAGGCCCTCTTCCATGCCCATCTCAAGAAGTTGAGTTAGCTGTTCGAGGGAATTGAAGGTGGTCTTGGTAGTAACGCGCGAGCCAGACCCGACGGGCTCAAAGGTGAACACCATTTGCATGGAGGGCATGTTTTCGTTCGGTACCCCCGGGGACGTTGCGAACCCGTCCTCAACTTCGAATGACTGGCCTTCGGCTACGGCCAGGAATCGCCAGTAGCCGCTACTTGATTCGCCATCGGGGCCGGTCATTGTGTAGTGCGACTCGCCCCCGACTGCCATGTCGTGTCGGGTGAAGGTGGCCGGCCAAGTAGGCGGACCCCAGAATTTCTCGAGTTGTCTGGGATCGGCGTAGGCATCCCACAGTCTGCGAACCGGCGCGGTGAACTCGGCTACGACTGTCATGGTCAGGGCTTCGATGTTCTTGGTGACGCTGGTGATTGGCATTTCTTGACCTTTCAGTCTTCAGCTAGGAGGGCATCAAGTTGATCGATGCGGGTGCGCCAGAGATTCTCGAACTCGCTGAGGAGTTCCTTGGCTCGTTCGATCATTTGGGGGTTTGCGCTCACGAGTCGCTCTCTTCCCCGTTGTTCCTTCGTCACCAAGCCGGCCAAGTTCAGCACGCTGACGTGCTTTTGGACCGCGGCGAAACTCATTTTGTACGAGTCGGCAAGTTCAGAGACAGAGTGCTTTCCTGCCGCCGTTCGCCGGACGATGTCACGTCTGGTCGCGTCGGCTAGGGCATGAAAGATCCGGTCGACCTGTTCATCGGTCAGATCTGCGAATGCATAATGTACAACCATTTGGTTGTACATTATGACGTGTTTCGGAGCCTGTCAACTGCCGTTTTGTGTACGGCTCGCGCTAAGACCCGTCGGTGTTTGTTGCGCGGCTGGGATTAGGGTTCGAACCATGAGCTTTGACGCCGACCTAGGCCCAATCAATTTTGTCGTAGTCGCTTTCGACGCGGCGCCAATCCCTAATGCGGGATTGGCTGAGATCACCGCTTTAGTTGAGGCGAGGCGAATAGTGCTGCTCGACGTTGAGTTCGTGGCAAAAGCCGAGGACGGGACCATCGCTAAAATCACCGCTTCCCAGGCCGGTGTGGCTGACTTCCAAGGTGCTTGTACCGACCTAATCGACGACGACGATATTTCTCTCGCGGGCGAAAGGTTGGCCGCCGGCGGGGTGGCCGTCGTTATCGTCTATGAGGACCTTTCGCTCCTTGGCGCGATCAAGGCGTGGCAGGACGAAGGCGCCGAGATTGTTGCCGAAGGCCCAATCATCGTCGACGACTTCGTTGACGCGCTCGACCATTCAGATCAGCAATAATCCAAAGCTTTAGGAGTAGGAAGAATGGGACTTTTGAGGACAGCAGGCCGAGTAGCAGTCGCCAGTTCGGTTCATGGCCGCGTGCAACGCCGCCAGCAGCAGCGTTGGGCTGCCCAAGATGCGACCGTAGCCCAACAGCAGTTCGCCGCGCCGCAGGTAGCGCAACCGGCACCGGCAGCCCTACCGGCCGAGGACCCGACGATCGCCAAACTCAAGCAGTTGGCGCAGCTCCGAGACGAGGGCATCCTCACCGAGGAGGAGTTCAGCGCCAAGAAGGCTCAGGTACTCGGCCTGTAGGTTGCTCGCTCAGTTGCGAGTAAAAGCGATCCGCCAGGCTTCGGGGCCGCGGTCGAGGTACTCAAGCGCAAAGCCGCCTGGCCATTCGGCCTCGATCTGACCGAGCAGCGGGATTGGGTCGTGCGGGGCCACCAGAACCATGCCCTTGCCGGGGGTCAGCGATGCCAGCGCACCCAAGATGGTGGCGTGGCGGATCGCGTGCGGGATCGTCCGCGCGTCAAGTTCGGGTAGGCCCGAGTCCTTCTCGCCGCAACCGCAGCCGCCGTGGCCGTGGCTGGTCTCAGAAAGTCCCAAATCGTTACCGAGTGTCATCGGTGTCTCCTTTGTCACGCTGGATCTGGTTGAACCAGCACCTGCTATTTTGCCACAATGAAGTCCGTGGAAAATAATAGGCCGGATCAGCGAGGCCCAGCAGCGGCCGCGTACCCGACGGGGCTGCGGCTTTCGCGGTCACGCTCGGCATTGCTCGAAGCTTTGCGAGCTCAAAGCGAACCGGCGAGCTTGGCCCACCTAGCTACTTGGACCGGACTGCACGCCAACACCTTGCGTGAACACTTGGACGGGCTTCGCCGGGCCGGTTTGGCCGAGCGGACTGCGGCGCCGGCGGTTGGTCGGGGCAGGCCCGAGTGGCTTTACGCCGCGACCCTGGCCGCCGAGGACGATCCGAGGCCCGAATACGCCGGACTGGCAATCGCGTTGGCCTCGGTGATCTCGCGCACCAGCACCCAACCGGCCGAAGACGCCAGACGCGCCGGCGTTGACTGGGGCAGGCGTCTCGTTCGCGACCGGCGACCCGAGTCGGCAGCATCGCCGCGCGAAGCAGTCGTCGAGATCTTTGACCAGATGGGGTTCGCGCCCGAACCCGACGACGAAGATCGGGTCGTTCGGCTCACGCGTTGCCCACTGCTGGCCGCCGCGCACGAGAACCCCGAAATTGTCTGCTCGGTCCACCTTGGGGTGGCTGAAGGGTCGATCGCCGCATTCGGGGAGCCGGAAGCAAAAGTCGAACTGCTGCCATTTGCCGAGCGCGGTGCTTGTTTGCTGCACCTGCTGGAGGGCAAATGAGTCTGCCGACGGCCCACCCAGGCCGGGTTCGCCCGAAGAAACTGCCGCTGCGGGCCGTCTTGTTGCTACCGGCCGGAGCCGCACTGCTGCTCGGCCTCGATGCGGCCCTGCTCCTGCTGAAATTGCCCGCACCGCTAGATGTCGAGCGGCTCCCCAAAGTCCACGGCATGCTGTTGGTGTTGGGGTTCTTGGGCACGCTGATCTCGCTAGAGCGAGCAATCGCATTGCGCGCCAAGTGGGGCTTCTTGGCCCCGGCACTGCTTGGCATTGGCGCGGTCTTGCTCGTGACGCCGGCGCCGATCCGCGTGGGTCAAGCTTTTTTGATTCTTGGAGCGGCACTGGTGGTGGCGGTTTACGTGCCACTTTGGCGACGCCAGTTCGACGAGGCGGTGCTGGTCCAACTCATGGGCGCGGTCTTTGCGCTTGGCGCGGCGATCCTGTGGTTCGGGGGAGTAGAGATGCCGCTCCTGCTGATTTGGCTCGTGGCGTTCATAATCTTGACGATCTGCGGTGAGCGACTTGAGTTGGCCCGAATCGCGATGGGGCCAAATGCCGGACTGATTCTGCTGGTCCTAGCCGCAGCGCTGAGCGTTGGCGCAGCAGCAGCGCTGCTTTTCCCGCAAGTCGGTTCAGTGTTCTTTGGGGCCGCACTCGCGGTACTGATCGGTTGGCTCCTGCGCCATGACGTCGCTCGGCGAACGGTCAAAACCACTGGCCTGACGCGTTATATGGCCGTGTGCATGCTCGCCGGTTACGCCTGGGCGTTGGTCGCGGCCGCGATGTGGCTGACGAATGGCCAAATCGTCAGCGGCGACGAGTATGACGTAGTCATCCACGCGATCTTCCTCGGCTTCACCATGTCGATGGTGATGGCCCATGCGCCGGTCATCTTCCCGGCCGTCCTATCGCGACCGCTGGAATACCACTGGGCGTTCTACCTGCCGGTTGGACTGCTGCATGCCTCACTCGTCGGCCGGATCTGGTTCGGCGACTTCCTCTCAGTGCCTGGATTCTGGCGAGCCAGCGCGGTGCTAAACATCGTTGCCCTGTTGTTGTTCGTCCTAACTGCGGCGACTCGCGTCGTCCAAGGAGCCAAAGAATGAAGCGTGGATTCTCAGCCCTTCGCGACCTGCCAGCGATGATCTGGCTGCTAGCGATATTCGTCGCGGCGTTCGCCCATCCGGTGTTGCCCGAGCCGCGCTGGCTGCTGATCCATCTGTTATTTCTCGGTGCAGTCACCCACTCGATTGTGGTGTGGAGTCAACACTTCGCCGACACGCTGCTGCACGTGCCACCAAAGCCTGCCCCGGCATTACTCGCCCTGCTCAACTTGGGCGCGTTGACCGTCATGGTCGGCACCCAGTTGGCCAACTGGCACGTCGTACTGGGCGGTGCGATCGCGCTGTCGGCCGCCGTGATCTGGCATGGCTTCCGGCTCGTCGGCTCGCTTCGACGCGCCCTGCCGAGCCGGTTCTCAACCGTCGTGCGGTTCTACGTGACCGCAGCAGTGTTCCTGCCGATCGGGGCGACCTTGGGCGTGTTCCTCGCTAAGGGCCTGCCAAGCCCGTGGCACGAGCAGATTCTGCTCGCACACGTGAGCATCAACGTGCTCGGCTGGGTCGGGCTCACGGTCGCGGGCACGGTGGTGACGCTGTGGCCGACGATGCTGCGCACCAAACTCGGCGAAGGGTCAGAAATCGCCCTGCGCCGGGCACTGCCGATCATGGCCGTTGGTGTCGGTGGCACCGCTATCGCGAGCAGTTTCGGGCTGTGGCCGCTGGCGGCGCTCATGCTCGCTGCCTACGTCCTCGGCTTGGCGCTGCTGCTGCGTCCGCTCGTCGAGGTTGCCCGCCGCAGGCGGCCACACGGTTTTCCGGCCTGGTCGGTTGCGGCCGGTCTAACTTGGCTGGTCGGCGGCCTAATCGCGTGGGTGGCCATGCTCGCCCTTGGCGGCGACGCCGAACAAATCCATCACCGGTTCGGCGCATTGGTGCCTTACCTTGCGACCGGCTTTGCCGCCCAAGTGCTAATCGGTGCGCTGGGGCACCTGATTCCGATGGCGCTTGGCGGTGGAGGTCGGGCAGTTCGGGCAGCGTCCACGCAGATTGAGCGGGGCGGCGCCTGGCGAATCGTGGCCGTGAACCTAGGGCTACTGGTCTGTCTGCTGCCAGTGCCAAGTGCCGTTCGGGTCACCTGCTCGCTAGTGGTGTTGCTGGCCTTGGCCGCGCAATTGCCCCTGCTGATCTTCGCGATCAAGGCGTCAGTCCAGGCGCGCAAAGACGGCACCGGGCCTGACATTGCCAGTGACCAAGACAAGCTGGTGCGCCGGCGCCAGGTCTTTGGTTCGGCCATTGCCGGGTTGTCGACCATCGTGGTTGCCATCGCCGCTGGCATCGCCTTCGATCCAAGTGTGCTCGCTGTTGGCGACGTGGCTTCGGCGTCGGCCAACGTCAAAGCCACTGGGCAGACGACGACGGTGAAAGTCAAAGCAGTTGGGATGAGGTTCGAGCCGTCAACGATCGAAGTGCCGGCCGGAAATCGACTCGTCATCGAGGTGTTCAACGACGACCCGGACGTGCACGATCTAGTGCTCGAGACGGGAGCAACTTCCGGCCGACTAGGAGCGGGCAAAAGCGCCAAGATCGACGTTGGCGTAGTTGGCCGCGACCTAGACGGCTGGTGCTCAATTGTTGGCCACCGCCAGATGGGGATGACGCTAAAGATCAAGGCGATAGGCGGCCAAAGCAGCCAGGCCGATTCGGCGAGCGGGGGCCACAGTGGCCACCATCAAGGCAGTACCGAAAGCTCCAGTGGTGACTCGGCCAATGCGACCTACGACCACAGTGCGAAGTTCGAGGACGGTTTCGTCGCCCGCGACGCCAGACTCAAGCCGTTGACTTCCAAAAAGAACACAACCCACAAGTTGACCTTCACCGTCAGCGAACTGCAACGCCAAGTCGCCCCGGGCGTGACTCAGCGACTGTGGACGTACAACCGGCAGGCTCCCGGGCCCGTCCTGCACGGGCGAGTAGGCGACAAGTTCGTCATCACCTTGGTGAACGACGGAACGATCGGCCACTCGATCGACTTCCACGCCGGGGCGTTGGCGCCGGATCGGCCGATGCGAACGATTGCGCCGGGCGAATCGTTGACCTACACGTTCACCGCGACCCGCTCGGGTATCTGGATGTATCACTGCTCGACCATGCCGATGTCGGTACATATCGCCAACGGCATGTTTGGTGCGGTCGTCATCGAGCCGGAGGGTCTCGACCCGGTCGACGAAAGCTACTTGTTCGTCCAAAGTGAGCAGTTCTATGGGCCGCAAGGGCGCGAAGTAGATGCAGACAAGGTGATGGCCGAAACGCCGGACGCAGTCGTTTTCAACGGGATTGCTAACCAGTACGACTTCGATCCGATCCAGGTTCGCGCCGGCGACAAGGTCCGAGTTTGGGTGTTGAACGTCGGACCTAACCGCACGAGCGCATTCCATGTCGTCGGCGGCCAGTTCTCCACCGTCTGGTCTGAGGGCGACTACCTGCTCCGAAACGGTGGCTCGACCAAGTCCGGTGGCTCGCAGGTGTTGGGATTGGTCGCGGCCCAAGGCGGATTCGTTGAGCTGCAACTGGACGAACCGGGCCGCTATCCGTTCGTTTCGCATGTCATGGTCGATGCCGAGCGCGGTGCCCACGGCTTCTTCCAAGTGGCCAAGCGCTGAGGGCCGGCTACTAGTCGATGAGTCGTTCTTTGCGCGCCGCTGCCACCGCGGCGGTGCGCGAATCGACTTGGAGTTTGTCGAAAATGTGGGCCAGGTGAGTCTTGACGGTTGCTCGTGAAACGAACAACTGTTGGGCGACTTCTTCGTTGCTCAACCCCTCGGCCACTCGGCGCAAAACCTCCAGTTCGCGAGGCGAAAGCGCGACCGCACCGGCGAGTGCTCGGCGCACCAGTTGTTGCTGGACGCGCGGTGCCAACGCCGGCTTTCGCGCCGCCGCATCAACGATGGCGGCGGTCAGTTCGGCGGTGGCCGAATCTTTGAGTAGGTAGCCGATCGCGCCCGCCTCCATCGCGGTGACAATGTCGGAGTCGGTGTCGTACGTCGTCAAGATCAGTACCGGCGGACCGCCCCGCTTGACGATTTCGGCGGTAGCGGCCGCCCCGCCAAGCTGGCCGTCGCCAAAGCGCAGGTCGAGCAAGATCACGTCGGCGATCAGGTCGGAGTCCAGCACTTCCTTGGCCGTCGCAAATGAAGCCACCACCGTCATATTGGGCTGCGCGTCGATGAGGGCGTGTAGGCCTGCACGAACCACAGGATGGTCGTCGGCCATCACGACGCGAAGTGGCGAATGGTCGTTCACGAGGGCACCTCCACTGCGACGGCGGTTCCGGCGCCAGGGGCGCTCTCGATGGTGACTTTTCCGCCGATCGCCGCCACCCGGTCCTTTAGGACAGTCAGGCCAAACCCGGCCGAGTTCGGATCGAAGCCGACGCCGTCATCGACGATGTCCAGCAGGACCGAATCGGGCAGGAACGTCAACGTCAGGTTGGCGCGACTGGCTTGAGCGTGCCTTGTGACATTGGCCAAAGTCGATTGGGTGATTCGTACGAGTTCGGCCGAAGTCGTCACCGGCAGTTCACGACTGTCGCCGGTCACGGTGAAGTTGACTTGAACGCCGGTGGTTCGACTGGCGATTCGCGCGAGCGCATCTTGGAGCGTCGATTCAGTCAGGTCCGCCGGCGCTAGTCCGCGAACGAGTTGGCGCACCTCGGCCAGGTTCGCGAGGGCAACTTCGCGGGCGGGCCGAACTTGGCTGTAGTCGCCGGTCTCTTCAGCCACCCG
>JAKPAQ010000594.1 GCA_029779385.1 Actinomycetes bacterium
GAAGGTGGTTGAAACGACGACGGGCGAGAATGCAGGACGAGACCTGCTCTTCACCCCGATCGGAGCCACTAGCGTGAATAGCGACTCGAATGACGTTGGGGTCGGTTCGCAATTCATCGACTTTACCCAGGGGCTGCGGATCGATTTTGCCAACATCTCGTTGATCACCAGCGGCAATCAGGTGACGGACTACAGCTTCAACTCACACTATCTGATCAACAAATTCGCGTTTACGGTCGATCAGATCTCGAGCGGGACTGTGGCCGATATGACGATCAAGGTCTGGGATGCCGGCGACAATAAGATCTTCACTGATGACACGCTCCGTCAGATTGGTCAGGTCGATGTCTATCGCGGAGGGACGCTGATTGCCTCCGCGACGGGGGATGGCACGGTTGCCGGGCTTGGGTTCGACTTCCAGGATGGTGGTGGTACAACGGGGAATGATTTCGTTACCATCACTAACCTCCTGGCCGGCGACAAGATCGTCACAACGGGCCTCACGGGTTATGACCGCGTTGAGATCGTCAACGCCGGAACTGGCGGCACCGATGGCAAGTTCTCATTGAGCCATCTCGAGCTTCAGAGTTTGACCTCCGGCAATCCGGTCGACCTGAACTTCAATCTGAAACTGACCGACGCAGATGGAGATACCTCGTCCGGAAAGTTGAACCTCAGTCTTGAGCCCAGCGCACTTGCGGGTAGTCAGACGTTGACCGGCACGACCAGCGCCGATGTGCTGTACGGTGGTGGCGGCAATGACAACATCAGCGGCCTGGCCGGCAACGATACGCTCGCCGGTGGCAGTGGCAACGACACGCTGCTCGGTGGTGACGGCAACGACATCCTGACCGGCGGCCTCGGTGACGATATCCTGACCGGCGGGAACGGCCATGATACGTTCGACTTCAATGCCGATAGCTTTAGCAATGCCGCTGCCGACCGAATCACCGACTTCAAGATCGGAAACTTCGCGGCCGATGCCAATGCCGACGTCCTCGACATCGGCGACCTGCTGACCGGTGCGCACGCCAACAACAGCGCGATTCCGACCGACATCGGGGCGGCGATCTCCGGCGGCTTCCTGCGGGTTGAGGCGGTCGATGCGACGACGGCGAGGATCGTGCTCGATACCGACGGTACCGCCAGCAGCAGTGGGGCAAGCGTTCCGGTGGTCACGCTCGCCAACCTCACGGGCGGCTTCGACGCGGCAACGCTGCTCACAACCTTGCTCAATAACGATCAGCTGAAGTAAGGCGTCTGTTCTTCGGGCAAAGGAGGAGGCGTCGCCTCCTCCTCCGAGGAGTACAACCAGGGAAGGAGGATTGGACAGCCGAATTCAGGAGGAGTAGAAAGGCAACCGTAACGCTGATCGTCGTAGCGTATTTCATCGATCAATGGGAAAAGGTCTGAACGATGAAGAAAACCGGGAGCGATGTCCTGAACGACCGCCATGATTTTTTTACCGCCGACAGTGGAAAGGTTCCGCTGGGCGATGGGCTGTCCGAGGCCCAAGGCAAGGTTTCAGGGGCTGCTCGTGGCTCGGACGTACTCGATCTCGGTGACGTCCTTACGGGCGCCGAGACCGGGCACGGCGTGCTTCCAGCTGACTTGGGAGCGGCGATTTCCGGCGGTTTCCTGCGCGTCGAGACGGTCGATGCGACGACGGCGAGGATTGTCCTCGACACCGATGGCAGCGGCAGCGAGGCCGCGACGGTGCCAGTCGTGACGCTCGCCAACCTCTCGGGCGGGTTCG
>JAKPAQ010000647.1 GCA_029779385.1 Actinomycetes bacterium
GTGCGTAGAACCGAAGTTGTCGTGAGAAATCGATGGTGCCTGCGCGAATGTCGCAATCCCAGTCAAGAATGAAGGATCGCCCGCGCGTCAGTCACCCACCACGATGACGTGATCACTGCGGATAGTCAACCTTGTGCGTCGTGATTTTGATCATCACTGGACTTCGCCGCGACCTGAAACACAGGTAGAAACCCTCATCAATTGGTCGTAGGTGAGTCACCCGAGCGAGTGAATGGCTCTCCAAATTGCGTCCAAGTGCTTCAGGCCGGAACCCGAACTGACCGTCTACTACCGCAGGTGGGAACGCGTGGTGAGGCCACTGCGCACCGAGACATGAGGAGTCGCTGGTGAAGGCGAAGATCTGGTTCGCTACGGCAACCGCAACATCACTGGTGCTTGCGTCGGCGGGGACTGCCTGGGCAGTTGCCGACACCACCGCGCCGGTCGTGAATTCAGTCGACCTGCCTACCGGTCAGGTGGGCCCACAGTTCGTCGCCCGCGCGAACGTTACCGACGACCAGTCCGGCGTTGGAAAGGTCTACCTCTACATCGACGACTCCAACGGTCGCCACGTGTCCGGAATCCAGTTGTGGGACGACGCTACGCACTCAGATTCCATGGCCTTCGACAATACGTATTCGGCCGCCATCACCCTCGGACTCAACGCGGGGACTTATCGGGTCTCAATCCTGACCCTGGATTCCAAGTACAACGAACTGAAGAAGCCGGTTGCATCGGTCGTCGTGACCGGACAGTCGTACACCTGGAGCCCCGTGACTGCGACGCCTCCGCCCACACCCACGCCAACGCCCGTTCCGACGCCAACGCCGACGCCCACGCCAATGCCTTCCCAACCATCCTCGGACACGGCACCACCAACGGTCACCGACGTATCGCTGCCGGCAAGTACAACTGCCACGTCGACGGCATCAGCAGTGGTTCGCGATCCGGGCTCTGGGGTCAACAAGGTGTACGTGTACGTAGACAGGGCGGACGGCACGAATGCCGCAGGCATCCGGCTCTGGGACGACGGCACCAACTCAGACCCGATTGCCGCAGACAGCCGCTACACGGGCACGT
>JAKPAQ010000005.1 GCA_029779385.1 Actinomycetes bacterium
CACCGCCAATACATGATACGTGGGAAACGCAATTGATACAGTAGGTTGAAAACTTTGGCAGGGAGTTTGCTTTCAGAGAAAACCCAGTTGTATTCGCCGGTAAATTTCTGTCAGACCTACGGAAGGAGCACTCATGAAGGTCAATGGCCAGTTGCGCACCGCCTCTTCGACCGGGTCCGTGATCACGACAAGTGACAGATATTCGGCTTGGGAGGGGCTTCCTGTTGGCGACACGATCGCACTGAGTTTCGTTGTCACCAACCGCAACCCGATCGCCGTTGCCGACACCTACACGATCCGGCCGAACCAGACGCTCAACGTTGCAGCACCGGGATTGCTGGGCAACGACAGCGATCCTGACGGCGACGCCCTGAACGTCTCCGTGCTCAACGTGACGGGCCTGAAAGGGGTGATCACGCCGTACGCCGACGGTCACTTCAGCTTCGTCCCGACGGCCGGTTTCGTTGGCTCGACCAGTTTCAGCTACACCATCAGCGACGGGGTCGGCGGGAGGTCGACGGCGACGGCGACCATCAACGTGGTGAACAGCGCGCCGGTGGCCGGCAACGACCACTATGCGGTGCATGCCGGCCGGACGCTCGACATCAGCGCGCCGGGGTTGCTGGCCAACGACCGCGATGCCGACAGTGACGCCCTGAGCGTCTCCGTGGTCAACGTCAGCGGACTGCGGGGGACGCTCACGCCGTACGCCGACGGCCACTTCAGCTTCACCCCGACGGCCGGTTTCGTAGGGACGACCAGTTTCAGCTACACCGTCAGCGACGGTTTCGGCGGCAACAGCACGGCGACGGTCGCCATCGACGTGACCAACCGGAACCCGATCGCCAAAGCCGACACCTACACGATCCGGCCGAACCAGACGCTCAACGTTGCAGCACCGGGATTGCTGGGCAACGACCGCGATCCTGACGGTGACGCCCTGAACGTCTCCGTGCTCAACGTGACGGGCCTGAAAGGGACGATCACGCCGTATGCCGACGGCCACTTCAGGTTTACACCGACTGCCGGTTTCACAGGTACGACCAGTTTCAGCTACAAGGTTAGCGATGGCTTGGGTGGTAGCGATTCGGCAACCGTCAAGATCGATGTCATTGCACCAACGGCAGGCCTGCCTCCTGAGTTGCCGTCGGGATCTGCCGCGCAATGGGCCGCGGTATTGGCCAACCCGGCGATAGTGATCGTCCATAAGGCAGATTACCTGGACACCGAAGAAATATGGAGCACGGTCAGGGCCACCGAGGCCAGTCCGCAGACGCTGGCTGGCGGCGATCTTTATGCAGGAGGCTTGGGAGTCAGCGGGCAATCCGCTGCGACCAGTTCCATAAAGCAGGAAATCGACGGCAGAGAGGCATTACGTTTCAATCTTGCCGAGAAAGCGAACACCCTGACGCTGTATCTTTCACAGTTTTTTTCGTACGACGATGGGACGGCTTTCGTCGAGAGTGGTCGTCTGCGTCTGCTTGATGACGGTGGCCGAGTGGTCAAGGAGTTGGGTTTCCATGCCAACAGCGGCGCCGGCTTGCAGACGGTCAGCCTGGCCTCTGATGTCGCTTTTAGCGCTATTGAACTGAATGCCGGCGTCGCCCATGGAAGCGAGTTCATGTTTGGTGGCTATGCGAATCCGGACGGCAGCTTTGGATCGAATGCCTTCGCGGACGAGTCGGGTGCAAGGCACGGCAGCGAGTTTCTGGTGGACAAGATTGTCCTAGGCCTGCCACTCGGCGACGCTTTCAGTAGCTGAGATTCAGTTGGGCGGGCCGGGCGGCCTGCCCGCTGCAACTTGACCGACGAAGCCTCATTACTCGACGTTACGCCGCAGGCGCCACTGTTTCACCAGCGCATAGATAGCCGGGATTACAGCCAGGGTCAGAACGGTCGACGAAATCATGCCACCGACCATCGGAGCGGCGATGCGGCTCATGACCTCGGAACCGGTGCCGGTGCCCCACATGATCGGCAGCAGGCCAGCCATGATCGCAACGACGGTCATCATCTTCGGCCGCACGCGCTCGACGGCACCTTCCATAACGGCGTCGTAAAGATCGCTCACCTCGGGTTCCCGCTCGGCGGCTCGACACTTGGCCTTGACCGCTTCCCAAGAATGGT
>JAKPAQ010000020.1 GCA_029779385.1 Actinomycetes bacterium
CGAGCGCCGCGACGCCCGGAGCTCACTCGCCGGCTCCGGGCGCCGCGACCCCGACCAAGAGTTGGCGTCACTGGCGGCGAGGTGGGCGGCAAAAGAGGCGCTCATCAAGGCGTGGTCGGAGTCTCTTTGGGGCTCGCCGCCGGTTGCCGGCGAGCAGATCCACCACCTAATCGAGGTGGTGCGTGACGCTTGGGGCCGTCCCCGACTACGGTTTCACGGCGAGGTCGCCGAGCAGTTGGCGGACGTGACCAGCCACGTCTCGTTGAGTCACGACGGATCGTTCGCGACCGCGATGGTGACCCTTTCGCGCTGAGGCCAGCTCAGGTGGCGTTGACTTCGGCCGAGAGTAAGTAGGAGGCCAACAGTCGCTTAAGTTCGATGACCGCCTCGAGGTGCTCTTGGTTGTCGCGGACGGCAAAGTTGAGCATCGAATAGGTGACGTGAACGAGCACTTCGGCGATGATCTTGCGACGCTCTCGAGGTGTGCCCGGAGTTAGCGGTGCGAGCACATGTGCGACTCGGCTGGCCAGTTCGGCTTCGGTGACTTGAGCGGTTTCGCGGGTGGCCGGGGTGGACTGAACCGCGTACCAAACCGCCCGCCGCGACGGGTCGCTCACCCACAGTTCACCAACGTGGTCGACGAGTCGATCGAGCAACACCAGCCAGTCCAGGCTCGGCAGTTCGGCCGCCAACTTGTCTAGTTCATCTCGGACCGCGACCGCATTCTGGCGGTCCAATTCGCACAAGATGACGTACTTGTTGGCGAAGAATTGGTAGAGGGTGCCGATCGGCAAACCAGCGCGAGTGGCGACTTCTTCGCAGGTAAACGAGTCGAAGCCGACCTCAAGGAGCACTTCGCGTGAAACCTGCAACAGTTTCTCGAACTTGAGTTTGCTGCGCTCCTGAGTCGGGCGCTTGCGCGGTTCGAGGATCTGGGTGGTCACGCGCGTCACCCTACCGGTTGCTAGCGCGAGATAGCGGCCAAACCGTGCTGGACGAGCGGATCGATCATGTTGCCGATTCCCTCGAACCCGGCGCCGACAGTTTTGCCCTGCGAGTGCCGAAAATGGATTCCTTCGAGGATGACGGCGAGCTTGAAGTACGCCAAACCAAGGTGGAAGCCAAGTTCGCTCACGTTTCGACCCGACTGGTCGGCGTACCGTTCGATTGACTCATCCGGTGAGAGGTAGCCGGTTGCTAGCGGTGCATCAGTTACCTGCGCAGTGCCGCGACCGTCCGACAGGGCTAGCTTCTGGTAGGCCAGCATCACGGCTAGGTCGGTGAGCGGATCGCCGAGGGTGCTCATTTCCCAGTCGAGCACCGTGGTGATTCGGTCGCCGTCAACGGTGTCGACCAGCACGTTGTCTAGTCGGTAGTCGCCGTGGACGATCGTGCCTTCGCTGGCGGTCGGGACGGTGTCGCTGAGCCGGTTGGCTAGTTCGTCAATGCCGTCAATTTCGCGCGAACGAGAGGCTTCGAGTTGTTTCTGCCAGCGGGCCACCTGGCGGTTGAGGTAGCCGTCGGGTCGACCAAACTCAGCCAGCCCAACCTCGCGGTAGTCCACTGCGTGCAGGTCCACCAAAGTGTCGACGAGTCGTTCGGTGATGGTGCGGACGCGCTCGGCACCAAGCGGTTCAAGTTCGGCGGCCTTTTGAAAGGCCGTGCCCGCCATACGTTCCATGATGTAGAACGGAGCGCCGATGACTGAGTCGTCTTTGCATTCGGCGATCATCCTGGGCACGGGCACGGCGGTGTCGGCCAGCGCCGCCATGATGTGGTGTTCGCGACCCATATCGTGCGCGGTCGCCAGCACATGGCCAAGCGGCGGGCGACGCACGATGACGTCTTGTTCGCCGTTGCTGACGATATAGGTCAGGTTCGACTTTCCGCCGACGATGAGCGTGGCGTTCAGGTCCCCAGGCAGTTGCCCGGGGACCTGAACGTCAAGCCAAGCGCGCAGAGCGCCTAGGTCTAGGCCCTCGACACTGGCCGGCGCGTCAGCCATGTCAGTCCTTCGGTCCACCGGCGACGTAAATGACCTGACCGGAGACGAAGCCGGCGCCTTCGCTGCACAAGAACGCAGCGGTGTGGGCGATGTCTTCGGGCTGGCCGACGCGCTGGACTGGGATCTGGTCGGCGCTGAACTTGATGAAGTCCTCGAACGAGACGCCGATGCGCTCGGCGGTCGCGGCGGTCATGTCGGTCTGAATGAAGCCCGGGGCGATGGAGTTGGCGGTGATGCCGAACTTGCCCAACTCGATCGCGAGCGTCTTGGTGAAGCCCTGCATGCCAGCCTTAGCGGCCGAGTAGTTGGCCTGGCCGCGGTTGCCCAGCGCCGAGGTGCTCGACAGGTTCACGATGCGGCCGTACTTGGCTTCGGTCATGTACTTCTGGCAGGCCTTGGTCATCAGGAAGGCGCCCTTGAGGTGGACGGCCATGACCGAGTCCCAGTCGTCGACGCTCATCTTGAAGAGCATGTTGTCGCGGATGATGCCCGCGTTGTTGATCAGGACGGTGGGTGCGCCGAGTTCTGCTGCGACCTTGGTGACCGCGGCGTCTACTGCCTCGGGGTCGGCGACGTTCGCGCCAACGGCGAGGGCGGCGCCTCCGGCGGCGACGATTTCGTCAACTACGACTTGGCAGGCCGCTTCGTCGAGGTCGAGGACGGCGACTTGGTAGCCGTCGGCGGCGAATCGCTTGGCGATTTGGGCGCCGATGCCGCGGGCGGCTCCGGTGATGATGGCGGTACGGGACTCGGACACGTTACTCCTAGGTTTCTAAGCGCTTGCTTAGTAAGCGTAGCGCACGTTCGCGGCGTGCGAAAGGTCACAGGAGATGAACACTGTTGAATATGAGGAAATCCTCATGTTTGCGCTACGGTTGAGGCATGCCTCATGTTTCTGATGCTTCGTCGAGCACCTCAACCCAAGCGGCGGCCGATGCGGCCCGCGCCACGCTGACCGACCACCGCGCCCAGCGTTTCGTTCGTACTGACCCACGTGGGAGCCGCGTTTACACCGCCCGCGAACGCGCCGAACTGTTGCTCGACGCGGGCACCTTCGTGGAGTTCGCCCCGCTGCGATCGAACCAGCCAGGCGCCGGCACCGGGGTAATCGCCGGTTGGGGACTGGTCGATGGTCGACCGGTGGTGGTGGCCTGCCACGACGCTTCGATCGCCGCCGGTGCGATCGGTGCGGTGATGGCAGACGCGATCTGTCGCGCCCAACGGTTCGCAATCGAAAAAGGATTCCCGATCGTCTACGTAAACGACTCGGGCGGCGCCAGGGTGCCGGACGGAATCTTGGCCCTGCACGGTTGCGGCGAGATCTTCGCCCTCAACGTTCAGGCGCAGTCAAAAATCCCTCAGATCTCGGTGATCCTCGGCCCGTGCGCGGGGGCGGCCGCCTATTCGCCGGCGTTGACCGACTGGACGATCATGGTCAAAGGCCACGGTCACATGTTCTTGACCGGGCCAGACGTGGTGCGCGCCGCCACCGGTGAGGACGCCACGGCCGACGAAATCGGCGGAACGGGCATGCACACCAAAACCAGCGGCGTCGCCCACCTCGAAGCCGCCGACGAACTCGAAGCCTTGCAGGCGGCGCGACAACTTTTGTCCTACCTGCCCAGCAGCGCCGAAGCGCCGCAGGCGGTGACCGCGGCCGTGCCGGTGAACCCGATCTCGGCCGAGGCGATTTCGGCGGTTGTGCCCGAGCGCGCCAGCGTTCCCTTTGACATGCACGAGGTAATCGACGGCATCCTCGACAACGGTGCGCGACTCAAGTTGTCGCCCCAATACTGCGCCAGCGCGATCACCCTGTTTGGCCGAATCGATGGGCGACCCGTCGGGGTGGTCGCAAACCAGCCCGCGGTGCGCGGCGGCATCCTCGACTCCAAAAACTCGGTCAAGATAGCTCGCTTTGTTGAGTTCTGTGGCCGGTTCGCCATCCCGATCCTGACCTTGGTCGACGTGCCCGGTTTCTTGCCCGGAACCGTTGAGGAAGGCCGCGGCATCATCACTCAGGGCGCCAAAGTCCTAAAGGCATACGTCGACGCCACCAACTCAATGCGGCTGACCGTTGTCGTTCGCAAGGCTTACGGCGGCGCCTACATCGCCATGGGTTCGGCCTCGATCGGCGCCGATCACACTTGGGCTTGGTCCAATGCCGAGATCGCCGTGATGGGGCCGGGCGGCGCGGTTGGTCTGCTTCATCGGCGGGCGTTGGCCGAAGCCGAGGACCCGGCCGCGCTTCGCGAGGAGTTGGCCGCCGACTATCGCGAACAGGTCGCCCGCCCCTATGTGGCTGCTGGCGCCGGCATCGTCGAGGACGTCATCCACCCGGAGGAAACCCGCGAACGATTGGTCGCGGCGATGCGTTTGTTGGCGCACCGATGATCGCGGCGAAGGCCGAGATTGTCGGCAACGTTTGGAAGATTCTCGTGCGAGTCGGCGACCAGGTGGGTCCCGGCGACCCGCTAGTTGTCCTTGAGTCGATGAAGATGGAAATCCCGGTGGTGGCGCCAGGCCATGGTCACGTGGCGGCGGTGCTGGTGACCGAGGGGCAAATCGTCCAAGAGGGCGACCCGGTTGTCGAAATCGACAACACCTTGGGTGCCTGAACCTGCGCTAGTGCTGCCGCGTGGCAGGATGCGCAGGTGACTGAGTTTCGACACGAGATCCCCATGCGTTGGGCGGATCTGGACACGCTAAATCACGTCAACAACGTTGTCTATCTGCGTTACGCCGCCGACGCGCGCGCGGCGATCGCCGACTTGCCGGCCGGGCCGATAGGTCAAATGACCGTCCAGTTCAAGCGACCGATTCTGCTTAGCCGGACTCCAGTTGTGGTGACCTCGCAGGTCGACGGTTTCGAGGTGGCGCAGTCCATCGGGGTGAGCGGCACGGGCCACGAGTTCGCGACCGTCACCTCTGACCTTGGTGGCTTTCTCGAACAAGTTGAGCCGCATGCCGGCGGCCACCGAGAAGAGTTCTGGCTGCGCCGAACAGATCTGGACGAGACCGGGGAAGTGTCACCGGCCCAAGCTTTCGAACTCTTCCAAGAAACCCGGATTCCATTCCTAAACGACGTGCTCGTGCGACTTTCGGCCGGCGGATTTGTCGTCGCCCAAATCCAGATCAGCTACTACCAGCCAATTGGCTGGCAGGCTGAGCCGTTGACCGCGGTCTCTTGGCTATCACGGCTCGGGAACTCCTCATTCGTCGTCGAATCCCAGCTGCTCAGCGGCAATCAAGTGCTGGCTTCGTCGCACGCGGTACTCGTCGGCTTCGACGCTTCTACTCAGTCCAGCCGCCAACTCGAAGGGGCCGAGCGCGAGCAGTTGGCCGCGGCCTTGGGCTGACTGAAAATGGTGGTTGTGATACCTGGCGATTTGGGCGACAGCGCCTGCGTCACAACGCCAGAATATATCATGTTTTGCTATTGACTTCGAACACTTGTTCGACTAGGTTTGGGTTATGAACACAGATCCGCGGCTCGCCGAATCGTGGCTGAGTGGCGCCCCCGAGTCGCTTGACGCGGTGCGGGCCGCGGATCTGGATTCACTTTCTGCCGAAGAGTTGGTTCGGTTTGCCGCTCATGGTCAGGCGATTGTTCGAGCGGCTCAGGCGATGTGCCTCGCGTTGACTTCTGCCGGTGCACGCAAAGACGCACATAAAGTGGCTGGGGCCGGGTCGATGGCGTCCCTCGTTGCGTCGGAGGCTGGGCTTTCTCGTCGGGGCGCGGCTCGGCATCTAAAGCTCGCGGCGCAACTCGATGAGGCGCCGGTTTTGGCTTCGCAACTCTCTAAACCCGGGATGAGTACTGAAAAGGCTGCCGTGGTCGCCAAAGCACTCGCTGGCCTACCGATCGATTTGACTGCCGCTGAACGTTCCGCCGTCGAAACCGATCTAGCTGAGGCCGCGCCAAGCATGTTGCTGGAGCAGCTCCAACACAAGGCCCGCCGTGCCGTTGAGGTCGTGGACCGTGAGCGGGCCGACCGGATCGAAAACCAGAATCTGGTTCGCCAAGAAGAAGCGGCAGTCCAGTCGGCCGAGTTTTGGATGACTCGCCCTGATGAGGCCGGGATGGTCAAAGGCGGGTTCACTTTGGACGCATTGACCGCCGACATCCTGCGGTCCGCGTTAGAAGCGAAAACCAGTCCACGTAGGCGAAGCGAGAATCTCGACACCGATACCGGTGAGCTGACTTTCGAAGACGCGACTCTTGATACACCACCGTCCTATAAAGAACGGGCCGGGAACGCGTTCGCTGACCTGTTGCGGCATCTGCCGACCGGTGAGTTCGGCAACCACGGCGGCGTCGCCGCCACCCTCATGATCACCATCAGTGAAGACTCGCTGCGTGGCCGCTGCAACACCGCCGGAGTTACCGAACACGGCACGAGAGTCTCGGCCAAGCAGTTACGACAACTCGCCTGCGGTGCAGGCGTCCTGCCAGCCGTACTAGGCACCGAATCGCAGGTCTTAGACCTTGGCCGCACCCAACGACTCCACAGCCCGGCCCAACGAAGAGCACTCGCCCACCGCGATCTTGGTTGTGCGTTCCCCAACTGCGACCGGCCACCCGGCTGGACCGAAACCCACCACATCAAATCCTGGCTCCACGACGGAACAACCGATCTGGACAACGGGGTCCTGCTTTGCGGCCACCACCACCGACAAATCCACCATTCGGGATGGCGGATCGAACTCAACCCCAGAGACAAGAGACCCGACTTCTACCCACCTGGCGCCAGCAAGCCAAGACGCAACACCAGATACCGGCCACTCGTCGCCTAACCGAGACCGTAAGGCTCAGCCAGGCGTGTTGAGCATGAAGGTTGCCGCGTGCAAAACGTACGCCCAGAACTGGGCATCCAATTCGGGTTCGAGTTTCGCCGCATCCAGACCGGCGCGAAAATGCACCAGCCAACGTTCCTTGGACTCCTCGTTCACCACAAACGGGGCGTACCGCATTCGCAGGCGAGGGTGGCCGCGGTTCTGCGAATAGGTCGTCGGGCCGCCCCAATACTGACTCAAAAAAGTTGACAACCGTTCCGCGGCCGGGCCGAGATCCTCCTCCGGGTACATGTCGCGAAGCAAATCGTCGGTGGCGACACCCTGATAGAACACGTCCACGATCAGTTCGATCGTGGCGCGGCCGCCGATCGCGTCGTAGAAACTCTGCTCGTCCGCGTTAGTCACGGTTTAGATCCTCTTGTCGTTGGGGAATTTTCTGAAGGGAAAGGAATCTTGTCCTGCTGGAAGCGGCGATAGATGCGCCCGCGCAAAGCCCGCGCCACGGCAGCCTGATGAGCTGGCGCAGTCCCCAAAACAGTCCGCACGACGACACCGTCAGCTTCGAACCGTTCGACACCCCACACCTCGGGGGAGCCGACAATCAGCCCTGCCATCGACTCGTCGTCAGCCAACGCGGCCGCCTCCTCGACGAGAATCTGCTGGACCTCGTCCAGGTCGGCCTCGAACCCGACCGTCACGTCCAGCACCGCCCGAGACCAACTCTGACTCAAGTTCCCGACCCGCAAAATCTCGCCGTTTCGGACATACCAGGCAGTGCCGTTCACGTCACGCAGTCGAGTCACTCGCATGCCGACCGACTCAACCGTGCCGACCGCCGAACCCAAATCGACCGAGTCGCCCACCCCGTACTGGTCCTCCAGAATCATAAAAATGCCTGACAAGAAGTCCTTCACCAAAGTTTGGGCGCCAAAACCAAGCGCAACCCCGGCGATCCCTGCGCCGGTAAGCAGCGGCGCGATCGGCAATCCAAGAACATCCAAAATCATCACGAAAGCGATCGACAGCACCACGATCGACACGATGCTGCGAAGCAGCGAACCCATCGTCTCGGCCCGCTGGGTTCGGCGTTCGGCCGAACCAGGCGTCAGATCGGTGATCGCCTCACCGAACTTCGTTTGCGCCAGAACCGGTGGGACAACACCCTTGGAGACTCGCTTCACCAGTCGGCGGATGAACCGGTGCGCAAGCCAGCGCAACAACAACGAAATCACGACGATCGCGGCGATCTTGCCGGAGCCGTCAACCACCAAGTCGAACCATTCGTTCTGTGGCCAAGTCACGTACAGCACCGTTCCAGCCTACGGGCAGGCCGGGCACCAGAAGTCGGTCGCTACGATGGCCTCATGAGTTTGGCGCGAATCCTCACCGTTCTGTCAGTCGCAATCGTTGCCGTTGGCGCATCGGCGACGTCGGCTGTTGCCTCCACCACCCCCAGCACGTGGGCGGTGGGTGAGACCATGTCTACCGGGCAGGCGTTGCTTTACTTCGTCGGCGGACCAATCCTTCTCTTCGCGATCATCTGGGTCGTGGCTTCGGCGGTCGTCGCCAAGAGCCGCAACTTCGTCCCGACCATTCCCTCGACCGAGATCGAGCCGGTCAGCAACCAGCACTGACCGACTCGACGGGTCGTTAGAGCGGCAATCAGCGACTCAGTTGATTTCGCGTGCCGCAAGTGCGCGGCGAAGGTCATCTCGACCCTCCAGCACGTAGCGTTGCGCCGCCGCCGGCGCGGCGGTGCGCGAGAGCCACGCGTCAACCTTCGCCAACGTTTCGGCACTCGGGTTCGCTAGCGGGAACAGGTTGATCAGGGCAACCTGACCAATCCACACGCCCATCCGGTCGATGACCGACTCGGCCATCTCCAAATAGCGGTCCACATATTCAGCCAGCACTTCGCCTTGGCCGGGCACCTGGAAACCGGCCGCGATCTGGCGACGAGTTTCGTTCGGCGTCGAGGTGTCCTCAACGACCCGTTGCCAAGCTTCAGCCTTCGCCGAAGCCAACGGCCGAAGCGCCAAGGCCAAAGCAGCGTTCTCTCGGCCCTGGTTCGTGTCGTCGAGTGACAGTTCAGCCGCCACCTCCTGAT
>JAKPAQ010000046.1 GCA_029779385.1 Actinomycetes bacterium
AGCGGCGTAGGCCGCTGCAGAGGCCGAAGCCAACGCTTCTGCAATATCGTGGGAGTTGAGTTCGTCTTGGCTGAGCCGAAGTGCTCGAAGGCTCCCTCGAATCAGTTCAGCCAAAATAGTGCCGCAGTTTCCCCGAGCACCGATCAGCAGTCCCTCAGCAAAAACCCGCATCGTTTCGATCGGGTTGGCGGCCGGGTCCAACTGTTCCAACGCCTCCACTCCCGAAACAAAAGTGAAGTAGGCATTCGTGCCCGTGTCGCTGTCGGGCACCGGGAATACGTTCAGTGCGTCGATTTCGTCGCGCGCGACCGCAAGTGACTCAAGACACAACCGCGCCCATTCGCGAAAGCGCGCTGAGTCGATCCGTAAGGCCATGGGAAGAGAGTAGCGAGGAGTCGATTTCCAATCACTTAGCCACGTCGGGTATGGTGGAGAGGTTGTATTCGCCAAAATCAAACTTCAGGAGTCGAGCTATGGCAGCCGTCTGTGATGTGTGCGGCAAGGGACCGGGCTTCGGCCACAACGTGTCCCACTCGCACCGACGCACCAAGCGTCGTTTCGATCCGAACATCCAGCGCGTCCGCGCCGTCGTTGAAGGCACTCCAAAGCGGGTTAACGTCTGCACCGGTTGCCTCAAGGCCGGCAAGGTTTCACGCTGAATTGAATCGAAAATTCGTAACAACGGCGGCCTTCGGGCCGCCGTTGTCTATTGTTGACCCTTGTGACCCGTATCCACGCATTTACCGATGACTGCCTCGCCGACCTTGATGCCGTTGGTGTCGGCAAAGCTATTGCGGCTGGCGAACTAAGCCGCACGGAAGTACTCGAAGCCACTTTGGCCCGAATAGATGCGGTAAATCCGACACTCAACGGCATCGTTCACGATGACCGGGCACGCGCCGCAGTCCGCGCCGAAGACGACTACCTACCAGTCGGACCGTTCACCGGTGTGCCGAGCCTGATCAAAAACAACACCGCGTTCAAGGGGCTCCCGACGCAACATGGTTCGGCCTCGGTTCCGGCGGTCGCAGCTCCCAAGAGTGAAGAGTTCACCGACCAGTTCTTGTCAACTGGCGTCAACATCGTCGGCACCAGCACCTTGCCTGCATTTGGCCTGACTGCCTCAACTGAGTTCGTCGATCGCGAGCCGACTCGCAACCCGTGGAACCCGAAGTTCTCCAGTGGCGCGTCCTCAGGCGGTTCGGCTGCGCTGGTGGCCGCAGGGGCTGTGCCGATCGCGCACGGAAACGACGGCGGCGGCTCCATCCGAATCCCGGCCGCATCGTGTGGCCTAGTTGGCCTAAAACCCAGCCGTGACCGGGTCGCCCCGGCGCTAGCTATGCACGGGGCTCCGATCGACATCGTCTCCAACGGCGTACTCAGTCGCTCGGTCCGAGACACGGCAGTGTTCTTGGACGCCGCCGAACGGTACCGACCGGTTGCCAAGATGCCCCGAGTTGGACTCGTTGAGGGCCCAGCGAACCGCAGGTTGCGGATCGGCCTAGTTGACGAGACCCTTTCGGGTGTTCCCCTTGACGATGACACCAAGCGCGAACTAGCCGCGGCAGCCGACCTTGTGGAAAGCCTCGGTCACGAGGTCCAACCGATACCAATCCCGATCGACCGGGCGTTTGAGCAGCAGTTCGTCCAATACTGGCGACTCTTGGCTTTCTCGATCAACTATGCCGGCCCGCTGACGATCGCTCCTGGCTTCGATCGGCACAAGATCGACCCATTCACCCACGGCCTTGCGAAAGAATTCCGGACCTCGTTCTGGCGCACTCCTGCGGCGATTGTTGCCCTACGCAAGTCCGCAACGAAATATGACGGAATATTTAGCCGGTTCGACCTGGTGATGAGCCCGACGCTCGGTCACGTTACCCCCGAGATCGGTTGGCTAGACCCGAGCCTGGACTTCGACGAGGCTTTCGCTCGACTGCTCAAGTACGTCGCCTACACCCCACTGAACAACGCCAGCGGCGGTCCGGCGATCAGCCTTCCACTTGGCCAAGATTCACGCGGACTGCCGCTGGGTATCCACTTCACTGCAAACAGCGGCGAGGAGCGAACCCTGCTGGAGTTGGCCTACGAACTTGAGGCCGCCGCGCCGTTCGCCCGGATTCAGGACTGAACTCAGGTCCAGTGGCGGTGGCCCGGGTCGCCCTCATACGGCGCCCCGGCAACCGTTACTCCGCTGCCCTCGGCAACTTTGCCGATGCGTCTCCACCCGGCCGGAAGCGTCACGTCCGGACCGAAGGTGGCCACCAACGCGTAGTCGTCACCGCCGGTTAGCACGAACGAAAGCGGATCGACGCCGCCGAGTGCGCCGGCAACCGTCTCGATCGGTTCGAGGATTTCGAAAAGGGTCGGGTCAAGGTCGATGGCCACGTCACTGGCGGTGGCGATGTGAGCGACATCGGCCAGTAACCCGTCGCTGACGTCGATCATTGCGGTGGCACCGGCCGCAGCCGCAGCCGGACCGGCGGCATACGGCGGCGCTGGAACACGATGGGCATCAACGGCCGCCTTAGGCGAGCGGAAACCTCGGCTCAGCGCGCCGTAGCCCGCCGACGCCAGCCCGAGAGTGCCGGCGTAGGCGACCTGATCGCCGACCCGCGCCCCCGCCCGTTTGACCGGCCGCTCAGCATCGCCCAAGGCGGTGATGCTGATGACGATCTGTTCGGCCGAGGACATGTCGCCACCGACAATATGAGCACCGACCTTGGCGCATTCTGCTTCCATTCCGGCGAGCAGATTCTCTACCCACTCCACCGGCAGGTCACCGGGTGCGGCAAAACCCACGACCAATGCCGTCGCTACCGCGCCCATCGCATTTAGGTCCGAAAGGTTTACCGCGACCGCTTTTCGACCGATGTCGGTGGCGGTTGACCAGTCCCGGCGAAAATGCCTGCCTTCAATGAGTAAATCGGTCGCAACGACGAAGGTGCCGTCTGCGGTGGCCAAGTGGGCGGCGTCGTCGCCTGGCCCGATTAGGACATAGTCACTGGAGCCAAGCTTTTCGGTGACCAACTTGATCAGGCCGAACTCACCGAGTTCTGAAATCGTTTGTCCGCTCACTTCGCCATTCTCGCAGCCACTCAGGCCAAGGCAGCGGTTCTACGGTAGCGTGTCACCGCCACCAGAAAGGACTCCTAAGATGGCCGTTCACGCTTACATCCTCGTCCAAACTGAAGTCGGCAAAGCCGCTGAGGTCGCGACGCAGATTGCTCAAATCGACGGAGTAGAACTATCCGAAGATGTCACCGGGCCATACGACGTGATCGTGCGCGCGCAGGGGGCTTCGGTTGACGAACTCGGTTCGCTCGTCGTTTCGCAGATTCAGAAAGTGCCCGGCATTACTCGGACCTTGACCTGCCCGGTCGTTCGGATCTAACGAAGGCCAGTCGGGCGCGCGAGCGCCGCCTGAATCAACCGATCGATCAACTCGGCGTATTCGACCCCTGAAGACTGCCAAAGTTTAGGGAACATCGAAAACGGCGTGAAGCCTGGCATCGTATTGATTTCGTTGATCACTAAGCCGCCATCGACACTGTCGGTTAGGAAGAAGTCAACTCGCGCCAAACCTTCGCAACCGATCGCGTCGAAAGCTTGGAGCGCGTAATCGCGAATCCGCTGACGTACCGTTTCACTAATTTCAGCCGGCACCAGGTTCGTGCTGGTGCCATCTAGATATTTAGCTTCAAAATCGTAGTACTCGTGGCTCGTGTCGGCGGCGACAACAATCTCGCCAACTTCGCTGGCCATTGGCATTCCGCGCTCGTCTTGAATGACCGCACACTCGACTTCGCGCTTCTGGTGAGCGGCCGACTCCACAATGACCTTCGGGTCGAACTCTCGAGCCGTCACGATCGCTGCGGTCAGTTCGTCCCAAGAATGAACCGGGGTGACGCCCGAACTCGAACCCGCACGGGCGGGCTTCACAAAGACCGGCAAACCGAGGGCGTGAATTCTGGCCTCGACCCGGTCTCGCTTGGCATCCCACTCCCAAGCCTGAATAGTCACGTACGGCAATTGTGGCAGGCCAGCAGCTGAGAACACGGTCTTGGCAAAGGGCTTATCCATCCCCACCGAGCTGGCCAGGACACCGGCGCCGACGTAGCGAACCCCAGCCATCTCAAGCAGACCCTGAATGGTGCCATCCTCGCCCCACGGCCCGTGCAATAGCGGGAAAACGACGTCGAGGTCGCGGACCCGGTCCCACGAGAATTCGGGCAGATCTGACCGAACGGCTGGCAGCGTCCCGGGAGCCAAATCGCCCCAGTTCGCGTTCTCTTGGACCCAACGGCCGCTGGTGGTGATGCCTATTGGAACTACGTCGTAACGCTCGGGGTCGATCGCGGCGAGCACCTCCCTGGCAGTCAGACAGGAGACACCGTGTTCGCTGGATTGGCCGCCAAATACAACGGCAAGAGTAGTGCGCATCGGACTTGAGCCTACCGGCCTGCGAGCATGGAACTATGCAGGCTGAAACGTTCGCGGTCACCGCAGG
>JAKPAQ010000073.1 GCA_029779385.1 Actinomycetes bacterium
CGCTTGCAGTGGCTTGACGGTGGACCTCGGCCAAATCTGAACATGCGGTTCACCGATGCTGAACTCGATGCTGCCGTCAGCGGCTAAAGCAACGAGGAAGCCGTCGTGGATGGATTCAACTTGCTCGCCGCGAACGACTTCGGCGAGTCGACCAAACTTGGCAAGTTCAAAGGCAACTGGGTGAATTGAGGTCACCTTCGAGAGGATATCTGCGCAGTTGGCTAACCGCTTTGCAACACTAGGGCAGTGAGAGTCTCCACCAAGTCCGATTACGACCTTAGGGCACTGATCGAGATTGCCGCCGGCCCCGGCGACGAAGCCGTCACCGCCGACGAACTCGGCCGAGCCCAGGAGATTCCACACGGCTACCTTCAGGCGATTCTCGCAGATCTGCGAAAGGCCGGCATCCTGCTCGCGCAGCGAGGGGCCGCCGGTGGTTGGCGGCTGGCCAAGCCAGCAACCGAGGTCTCGGTCGCCGACGTAATACGGGCCGTCGACGGACCGCTGGTTTCGGTCTACGGTGTTCGGCCAGAATCAGTCGTCTACACCGGTCGCGCCGAAGTCCTCGGCCCTGTGTGGGTGGCCGCGCGAAGCGCGCTTCGCGAAGTCCTCGAGGACGTAACCATCGACCAACTCGCCTCTGGCCAGCTGCCCGCTTCGGTTGTTGATCGCACTGCCGACGATGATGCTTGGCGCTCACACTGAAATGCTCCGCAACCTAGTTTTGGTGTTCGCTGGCGGCGTTGTCGGCACGCTCCTGCGTGCCGGCCTAGTCCCACTGATCGGCGAACCGGCCGACCTCCCGCTTGGCGTCCTGGTCGTGAACCTCGTCGGCGCGTTCGCGTTGGGGTTTTTGGTGGGCTACCTGACCCGAATCGGCTCTGGAGAAACGGACCACGGCTTGCGTCTGCTGTTCGGCACCGGCCTGCTCGGCGGGTTCACCACCTACAGCATGTTGGCCACCGACGTGGCCGTGATGATTCAAGACGGTCGAGTCTTGGCAGGGGTTGCGTACGGGTTTGGCAGCGTCGTCTTAGGTATTGGGGCCAGTTGGCTGGGTCTACTCGCGGCGCAGGTTTCGAGGCGTCCGGCATGAATACTTCTGCGGTACTCCTGCTTGGCCTAGCTGGCGGAACTGGTGCGACTCTTCGGTACTTGGTCGACCGGGCCGCTTCGGCTCGTTTTGGGCTGAACTTCCCGTGGGGAACCACCCTGATAAACCTGACTGGCTCGTTCGCGTTGGGCCTTGCCACTGGAGCAGCGCTCGGAAGTCCGACCTACGCCCTAGTCGCCACCGGCGTGCTGGGCGGCTACACGACTTTCAGCACTGCGAGTTTAGAGAGCGTCCAATTGCTTAGCCGCGGCCACTATTTGGCTGCCCTCGTTCAGGGACCCGGTCAAATCGTCACCTGCGTCGCATTGGCGACTGTCGGGATCTTGATCTGACAAAGCCTGGGACCCCTCAAGGATCCCAGGCTTTGCGCAGCGCTAGTTGAAGGTCACGGCATCAACGGCAGGAACAGGCAGTTGTTGCCAGTCGACTTGCCCGACACTCGATCGGTGATCCAGTCCAACGCATCTCCCTGGTCCGCGATCAGCGGCAGGAAGTGGTTGGTTAGGACGACCTTGTCACCAAGGTTCGGCAACAGGATCGGCTTGTAGGTGACGTTGCCGCCCAACTTGCACCAATCGACCGCCAACTGACGGGCCTGACCGTGCGGAACCGAATCATCTGCGGGACCAGTCGAGACGCGAACCGGGAAGGACGGCTTGACCTTGCCGATGCGCTGGTCTTCAACTACTGCACGCACCGCGGGCTCACGCTTGAGGATCTCTGCCAGCGAATAGCCCTGCTTGGTCAACGAGGACGACTTGGTGAACGCATACTTGATTAGGCCATCGCCAACGCAAAGTGTCTTAGCGTCTTCGAATACTTTCGCGCCCTTTTCACTCAAGTACTTATCGAGGATCGGCGCGAGGTCTGGGAAGTTCTCGGCCATGCCATTGATCGTCCACGCCAGCGCTACAGCCAAGGCGCTGCCGTCGATGCCGGTCATCACCTTGGTGAGGTCGGCGGGCGGGGCGCCAACATAGGCACCCGAGATCTTCAGTTCAGGGGCGTAAGACGCCGCGAACTCGGCGGCCGACCCGGTCGCTCCGCCACCTTGGCTGTAGCCGTAAAGACCGATCTTTGAACTGTTCGTCAACGACGTGTTTGGCAGTTTGAGCGCGGCTCGGGCCGCGTCGAGTACCGCATGGCCTTGGTCGATTCGACCGACGTAGGTGTGGGTGCGGTCGGTTGTGCCGAGGCCGACATAGTCGGTGACCATCACGCCGATTCCCTTAGCGAGGAGTCGGTAGGCAGCGATGTTCTCGTAGCCGACCGAAACACCCAAGGGGTCGAGGTTGATCGCGAGCGGCTTTTCCAGCGCGAGCGAAGGCGCGCACTGGTCGCCTTGACCCATGGTTCCGGAGGCTTGGACGATTAGCGGGCGTGGGCCCGAACCTTTCCACTTGGCGCTCGGCTCGATGTAGGCGCCGGTGACTGCGACGGGCTTGCCGTTCATGTCGGTGGACTTAAACATGACTCGCGTCGCGGTGCCTGGCATTGTCTTGCCGTCGAGGCCGGGCAAGGTAAGCCCGATTTTCATCGGTTCGGAGCGAACGAGCGCGCCGTTGTCGGCCGGCAGATACTGCGGCGGGTTGTAAAACACTGGAATGGTCAACCCGCGCGAGACGGTGTCACCTTCGGCGGCGTTAGCGGGAACAGCGATGGCCACACCTGCGGCACCAACCACCACTGCTGTTGCCAATCTCCCCAAAGATCGTGGCGAAACGAACGACATGCTCTCTCCTATTCGGTGCCAGCTGGGGTCTAGACGAGACTGGTTCTCGTCCGGGAGTAGTCGACCGAGGTAACTTTGAGTTGAACTTCGGTTTCCCCCACCGAACTCAAGCAACCCCACCTTTGGACTTTAAGGCCTGCCGCAGCCTAATCGAGTGATCTGCGCCACGTCAATAAGAAACACTGAGTATCTTATTTTTTGTTGAGTGCCGGCATCCAGCAGGTGTCAACGATTTGGATCCGGACGGCTTCAAGTGGCGTCTCGTTTGTCGTTAGGTAGTTGAAGAACAGCAATGCCGGGCCGACCAGCAACGCCGAATCTGAAACCTCAGCAGGATCTTTGCCGGCTAGTTGGAGCAGGTGTTTTACGAGCTCTGCCGCGGCATTGGAGTTTGCGGCAGTTACTAGTTCGGAATAGACACCGGCCGACTCGGCGACGACTGCGCGAAAGACTGACCCGAAGGCCCCGCCGAGCATTCCGGCCGCACCTTCGAGCATTAGCAGGAGGTCTTCGCGAAGGTCACCAGTCCAGCGATCCAGCGAGAGTTCAACCGTGGAGCGTTCGTTCACTGCAGCCAACGCGAGCGCGAGCCGATCTGGCCACCGGCGGTACAATACCGATTTGCTGGTTTCGGCCCGATCGGCCACCACCTGAACCCGGAACTCGTCCCACGGCAACTCCTGCAACACGTCCCAAGCCGCGGCAAGGATGTCCGATTCGAGGGCTTCGCCCCTGCGCCTAGTCGACACGGTTGCTCCGATGCACGGCCCAAGCGTATCGGTCAGGGTTTCACGAACTAGGCAACTGCTTCGGGTGGGCGATACTGGGTTCGAACCAGTGACCTCTTCGGTGTGAAGGCGCTCAGAACGCGGGTTCCCTTGATTTTTCGGGGCCACGGGGTGTCACCCAGGCCCCTGAATCCGCTGTCGGGGTGATTTTGGGGTGATTCGTTTCGGGCGTTACTTCGAAATGCGCTGGGCCGAGACATTCATCGCCTCATGGAGCAGGCGAACCACCTGCACGACCTCTCCAGCTTGCCGATAGACCACAAAGTGTCGCGGGTTGGCGATGCGTCGTACTGCGGGGCTGACCTCGTCGCGGCACGCTCTCATGTGCAGTGTGCGGAGACCGTGGCCAAGGTCGCTGCGGTCGTGTGATCCGGGAACCTCAGGGTCGCTGGCGATGCTGGCGAACGTCGCCAACATGAGCGCCTGATAGCCGTCTCTGACCGCCACGCCAAAACGAAACACCGACCATTCGAGGATGTCGTCGATGTCTGCCTCGGCGTCTTCACCGAAGTCGAGCTGGAACCTCACGCGCTCTTTGCTGCGGCGCGCTCCGTGGCCAGACGGCCACGCTCGTTCAGGTAGTCTCCAAGGTCGTCAACCGAGAGGCGAGTGCTCCGCCCCGCATCAAGACTGGCGATGCCCTGGTCAACTGCTGCACAAAGCTCGGTATACCGGGTCTCATCGGACTCGTCGGTGATTTCGAGCGTCGCAATCAGCTCGTGGGCGACCTCGGCACGCTCGGAGCGTGACAGCGCGCGAGCCGCGTCAAGCACTTCTGCGAGGGTCGAGTTCATGGCGCTAGTCTACGCGTGAATCTGGAATAAAGCGGGGTGCCTTGCCCC
>JAKPAQ010000082.1 GCA_029779385.1 Actinomycetes bacterium
TGGGTGACTGCGGTGGTCAAAAACGCGGTGTACCAAGTGCACGATCTGGCAGTAGTGCCAGTTTCTGGACCATGGGGCAAGAACGCCTCCGGAGCCGCGTTGGTTACGACCGGTCACGACCAGGTAGCGGCCGTCTGGCCCGACCGCGCTCGAGTGACGGCCGCAGAGGATCTCAAGGACACGATAGAAGTCGGCGGCGATCAGTTTCTGCGGCCAGTAATCGACCGCGAAGCGGCGGTCTGGTTGGTTGATTCAGTTGGCGGTCGAAATCGGATACGAGTCGTAACCGGTGCAGGACCACGCGTGTTGGCCGAGTTGCCCAACTATGGGCTGGGCCGGGCTAGCTCCTTCGCGGTCTCACCCGACGGTTCTCGTTATGCCCTCGTTGTCGACCATCGGCTGTACCTTGGCGGGGTTGATCGTCGCGGCGGTAAGCCGATTGGTCTGACCGAACCGGTCCGGCTGAAGACCGGTCAACGAGTAACTGAGGTTGCGTGGCTGGAGAGTGTCACTCTCGGCTATTTGGCCGACGGGGTCAGACAACTTCAGTCGGTCCGCATTGACGGGACAGGGGCAATCGCGGCGTGGCCCGGCGGTGGTCAACTGCTTGGCGAAATCGAACCAGTTGCCCTTTTTGCAACGGCCGAACCCCAGCCTGACGTTTACCTCCAAGACGCGGCCGGTGGGCTGTGGGTATTGGACCGAACGAGGTGGGTCAAGGTCGATCTGGGCAAGGTCTCAGGGATCGGTTGAGTTTCCACAGCGCGCTTTTAGGATCGTGACTTCGCCGGCTGACCAGTTCGAGACTTGCCGGATGCGAAAACTCTTGGCAAGTGCGGCCGACCTGATCCTTGGCGCGAGTTGTCCCGGTTGTGGTCGGCCAGGTCTTGGAACTTGTCGTGCGTGCGCGGCGCAAACAAAGGTTGAGTTGATTCACCGAGAGGTTGCGGGTCTGCCAGCGGTTGCCGGTGGCGCCTATGGCGGCCGGTTACGCGAAGTTCTGCTGTCTTTCAAGGTTGGGCAGCAAACCGGTCATGATCGGCTGTTGTCCTACCTTCTGGCGGCCGCAATCGTCGAGCTGATCGGGGTGCGTTCGGCGGTCGTGTTGGTGCCGGTGCCCACGAGTCGACGGTCCCGACGTGAGCGCGATCGTGACTTAGTGCTCGAACTAGCGCGCGGCAGCGCTAGTCAGTTGCGCCGGCTCGGTGTAGCAGCGAAAGTCGTTCGCGCCCTGCGGTTGGTTCGTCAGCCCGAAGATCAGCACGAATTGGATCAGGCGGCCCGCCAGCAGAATCTAGCCGGGGCGATGGGGGTGCGACGCCAACTGGGGCCACACTCCCACGTGGTGGTCATCGACGACATTTTGACCACTGGAGCGACGCTTTGCGAAGCGGTTCGGGCGCTATCCGAAAGCACCGATACACCGATTCTTGGGTGCGCGATCGTTGCGGCCGTCAAATCATTTGCGGGAACTGAAAACACTTCGCCGATTAGTAGCGGTTAGGCCGTCGGACGGGCTAGGTTCGAGATGAGCCCAAAAGTGTCGGGCAATGAATATCTAGGCGAGGAGTCGAACATGGAAATCGTGGTCACCGGTCGCAACAGTGAGATCTCGGATCGCTTTCGAGAGCACGTCGCAGACAAACTCCAGCGCATCGAAAAATACGATGCCCGTCAGCGGATTAGCCGCGTCGAAGTGGAGGTGACTCACGCCAAAAATCCACGACAACATGACACTGCCGCCCGAGTCGAGATGACCTTGCGGTCCGCGGGCCCGGCGATCCGGGTGGAGGCATCTTCGCCGGATCAACATTCGGCGCTCGACGCGGCGATGGACAAGCTTGAGGTCCGGTTGCGCAAGATCGGCGATCGCCAGCAACGCCATCGTGACAAGCACCTGCCTCACACCTTGGAAGAGGCAGCTGCAGATCTCCTGCGACCGAGTGCAGAGGCCGAAACAGGAGCCGAAATCCATCACGTCGCCTCGATGGAAGTTCAGGGTGACGGACCGCTCGTTGTTCGTGAGAAGGACCATGACGCAAAGGCGATCACTTTGGATCAGGCTCTTTATGAAATGGAACTGGTCGGACACGACTTCTACCTGTTCGTAGAGAAGGATTCGATGAAGCCCGCCGTGGTTTATCGCCGCAAGGGCTACGACTACGGGGTTTTGCGGCTCACCGTCCAAGAGTGAGTAGTCGATTCGTGGCATGATCGAACCGTGAGCACGACAGCAGACGCCATTCGGGTTCTTCTAGTAGACGACCAAGAGTTATTTCGTCGCGGTGTGACGATGGTCTTGGGCGCCGACGGAGGCTTCGAAATTGAAGACGTCGACGACGGTGATACTGCCATGGTCCGCATCGCGGAAGAACCCTTTGATGTCGTCTTGTTGGATGTGCGGATGCCAGGGCGCAGCGGAGTTGAAATCTGCGCGGCGATCAAGGAGACCGCACCGACTACCGGAATCATCATGCTGACGGCGAGCGATGACGAAGCTGACCTTTATGAGTCAATCAAGGCTGGCGCGGCCGGCTACCTACTTAAAGACGGCTCGACCTACGATCAGGTCGCTGAAGCCGTTCGGTTGGTAGCCGCCGGCCAGTCCCTCATCAGCCCGAGCATGGCAACGAAGCTGTTGGATGAGTTCGTCCACATGGCCAAGGGTCCGGCGCCAGCGACCACCTTGACCGCCCGCGAACTCGAAGTTTTGCGCTTGGTCGCCCACGGCAAGAGCAACCGTGACATCGCTGGGGAGCTGTTCATCACTGAGAACACGGTTAAGAACCACATCCGCAACATCTTGGAGAAGCTCCAGATGAAGTCGCGGATGGAGGCGGCAATGTTCGCCGTGCGAAGCAAGTTGGTTGACGACGTCCTGTGAGGCTAACCGCGCTGCAGGCTAGGCGAATCGCGCTTGCGGCTCAAGGATTCACTAGGCCCGGGCCAGCCGAGGTGAAACGCGTTCATCTTGCTTCGGTGGTCCGTCGGCTTGGTTTCTTTCAAATCGATTCGGTGAACGTGCTGCAGCGGGCCCACTATCTGCCGTTGTATTCGCGACTTGGCCCGTACGACGTTGACTTGTTGCACGCCGCAGCCGGCCGGTCACCACGGCTGCTCGTGGAGTACTGGGCGCACGAAGCGGCTCTCGTTGATGTGGACCTGTGGCCGGCGATGGCACACAAGATGCAGTCCAAACATGGGATGTGGGGCTCGCTGGAGCGAATCGGGGCCGAACAGCCCGAACTTATCGAGGCGGTGTTCGAGCAGGTTGGACAGTTGGGGCCGATAACTGCTCGCGAACTCGATCGACAGCTGGGTGGTCCACAACGAGATCGTGAAAATTGGGGCTGGAACTGGTCGGCTACCAAACATGCGCTGGAGTACCTGTTCTTCGTCGGCCGGGTCACTGCGGCACGACGGAACTCGGCGTTTGAGCGTGAGTATGACCTGCCCGAGCGGGTGTTACCGGCGCGCGTGTTTGCGGTGGAGCCACCCAACGCCCAGCAAGCCCACCTGCTCTTGGTTGAACATGCGGCCAAGGCGTTAGGGGTCGGTACAGCCAAGTGCTTTGCGGACTATTTCCGTCTCGCCGGTGCCCCAACTGTTCAGGCGATCGAATCCCTAGTGGCTACCGGTCGGCTCGAACCGGTTCAGATTGCCGACTGGAACCGGCCGGCTTATCTGTACGCTGCTGCGGCCAAGCCGCGTCAGGTGAACGCTCGGACGCTAGTTAGCCCGTTTGACCCGCTGGTGTTCGAGCGAACTCGGACAGAGCAACTATTTGGCTTTCGGTACCGAATTGAGATCTACGTACCCAAGGAAAAACGGGTTCACGGCTACTACGTACTGCCGTTCTTGTTGGGCGACCAACTCGTGGCGCGCGTAGACCTGAAAGCCGATCGCGCAAGTGGCCGCCTACTCGTTAACGGTTCCTTCGCTGAACCGCAGGCGCCAGACGAAACCGCTTCGGAGTTGGCGGCCGAACTTTGGCGATTGGCCGGTTGGCTCGGCCTGCGAGAAGTTGAGGTTCGTGCCAATGGAGATCTGGCTTCTGCCCTGCGTGCGGCCTGCTGAGATAGGTTGAACGTTCAACCGAGATGGCCGGTGGCTAGGCCGCTCATGGCTCTGGTCTTAGTATTGGGCGCGTGCCGAAGATCATCGATAAGATTCTGCGTGCGGGCGAGGGCAAGATCCTCAAGCGCCTTGACGCCATCGCCGCCCAGGTCAATGCGCTAAGCGAAGAGTTTGCCGCCTTCAGCGACGACCAACTCCGTGAAATGACCACCGAGTTCAAGGAGCGCCTCGCGGACGGCGAAACTCTCGATGATCTGTTGCCGGAGGCTTTCGCGACCGTCCGTGAAGCTTCGACCAGAGTGCTCGGCCAGCGCCACTTCGACGTTCAGATTCTCGGTGGCGCCGCACTTCACCTCGGCAATATCGCCGAAATGAAGACTGGTGAAGGCAAGACGCTCGTAGCGACTTTGCCGTCGTACCTCAATGCGCTTTCGGGCAAGGGCGTTCACGTCGTCACCGTAAACGACTACCTCGCTAAATATCAGTCCGAGATGATGGGCCGAGTTCATCACTTCCTCGGCTTGAGCGTGGGGGTTGTGGTTGCTGGGCAGACGCCAGCGCAGCGCCGTGAGGCAT
>JAKPAQ010000115.1 GCA_029779385.1 Actinomycetes bacterium
GGTTTCGGTGGATAGATCTACGTACTGCGTCCAGTAGACGTGGGAATCGTTGACCGCGATCCCTCGCACCTTGTTTGTCATCCCGGTGATGAAGTTGTTGTTGGCGTTCGCACCGTCGAGGTCTGCGCGCCCGATGGAGGTATCGCTGCTGCGGTAGTACATGTGCTCTCGGTCGACGGCGAGGGGTGACTCGTCGGTGACAGTTGCGAGGTTGTTCCGGATCGAACCACCTGCGGCAGTGGCGCTGCTGACGCTGCCCGCGGTTGCCGGGTCACCCGCGCTGGCATCGCTAAGCACCCAGAAGACGCTCGCCTGCGCAACACCTGATGTGGCGAGCACGATCGTCAATGCCAGCCCAACCACCGAGGTCAGCCGCGCCAATCGCTTGCTCAATGCCGTACCCCTGATCGCTCGGTCGAATGCCACCTTCCTGCGCGAACGCTAACCACTGCAGTCGGATCACGCAGCGTGGACGTGCCGATTCCTGGCAAGACACGAGCCACTGCCTGCCCGGATTGTCCGGATATCTGGGGCACACTCCAGACCATGGCTGGTTTCTCCCTGCGCGGATCGCGCCCTCTGCGATCCGCAGCGATTTGTGTGAGCGCCGTGGCGGCAGCCAGTGCCCTCGCTGCGTGTGGCACATCAATAGCCAGTTCCGACGTTTCGCCGAGCCCGACGCCATCGAAGCGCACGCACACCGCGACCGCTTCGCCCTCGGCCAGTAGCACCCCGCGACCGACATATTCGCGCAAGCCAACGCCTACCCCGAAGCCGACGAAACTCTCGCCGATATTCGTGACCTCGCTTCCTACTTCGGTGTCGGCCGGCGTTGGGCAGAAGGTCGTTGTGCAACTCGCCACCGAGAAAGACCAGCGCTGGTCGGCGGCAGGCTCGGGCGGCGTGACGGTCAGCGGCGTGACGTATCTGGCTCCACCAGAGGAACAGCCCGATGCCCCCGGCACCTCGATCACGACCGTGACCGCGAAGAGCATCGGCAACGCAACCGTGACGTTCACGTCGAAATCCACTGAAGGTGGATCCGGCGGCACTAAGAAGCTGACCGTCAAGATCAAGTAGGTCTCGGGGCAGCGGGTTCTCGGCTATTAATTGTGAGCCGCGCCACTTTCGCATCGTTTCAAATCGGATTCGGGCTCTGAACCGACCTGTTCGTGGGCAAGCCAAAGGTGAAGCGAATTCACCACTTCAAGCGCTCGTGCCGCTCGCGCGACGCTCTCGTCCACGAAGGAGTTCACCCCATGGCTACGGCCCTACTTCAACCCACTGAA
>JAKPAQ010000154.1 GCA_029779385.1 Actinomycetes bacterium
GATTTGGGTTTACTGGACAACAACCCTCGACCGCTGGGACCCGGCGCACAAAGCGGTCGTCCTGGACTCGAAGAACTGCAAATGGTCTCGGCACATCATCGGCTTGCCGTCGGTCGTCCAGGTGGGGCGGCGGCTGGCGATCTTCTACGACGGCAACGCGGCGGAGCAGATGCCCACCGGCGTCAAGAGCCACATGAACCGCGACGTGGGTCTGGCCTGGCTCGACCTGCCGTTGGTGGCGCCGACGGCTCAATGACCCGGCCTACAGCAGGATCAACTGTTGCGCCGTCTGCTCGCGCAGGTTGCTGACGCCAAGACCGAAGAGCCGCAAGGGACGTGACACCAGCTTCTTTCGCCCCAGCAGGTGACACGCAAGCCGATACATGTCCTTGGCTTCCGTGATCGGTTCCTCGACCGTGAGTTGGCGCGTCAGGGTCGTGAAGTCGCCGTACCGCACCTTAACCCGAATCGTGTGTGCGGCGGGGTTGCCGACCATTGTGACGGCAGATCAGCCTGCGATTTGAAGGCCGTTCAATGTGTGGCCGGGTTTGGGTCAGGATGATCGAACCGCCGGTGTGCAGGACAGGGGAGAACTGTTACGCCGTGGAGGATTTCGTGTTGCTCTGATCGCATTCCCAATTCTATACCTCCGTCCGGCATTCGTTTGGCACGTGTGACGAATCCGGCAAAAGAACTCATCTTGATGAAATCCTCCGCGTGCAGAATCGCCGCGTTGCTGGCGGCTGTGCCGATCGGCTTCGGCTCGATGCTGGCGGGCGGCCAACAAACCGAAACACAGTCCTCCCGATGCGCGTCCGAGTTCATCCGCGTCAGCAAGGACCGAACGCGGTTCGTTCTCTCGAACACTCAACGCGAGTTCAGACCGTGGGGCTTCAATTACGACCACGACGCCTCGAACAGGCTTCTGGAAGATTACTGGGAGGACGAGTGGGCGACCGTAAGCGGAGATTTCGAGGAGATGAAAGCCCTCGGCGCGAACACCGTGCGTGTCCATCTGCAAGTCGCCAGGTTCATGAAATCGGCAACCGAGCCGGATCGAGGAT